>CAYPZU010000010.1:41739-43640 GCA_964415395.1 uncultured bacterium | reverse complement strand
CGCAGAGGAAAACAGCTAAAATAAATGCTAGAGAAGTTTTCATTCGTATTGCCCCCTAGTACTAAGGTATTCATGTATATGTTTTTGAATTGTGTCTGCAAAAGTAGGGCTTTGGAAATCATGGTCGAACAAGGGAGCATCCGTGTGAGGGTCTAAGACCATGAGTTGGCTGAAGTCTTGAAGGGTTTTTTCTACAAGAGTGGAGGTGTTGAATTCATTGGTATCTAATCCGCTTGCGTGGACTAAAGCTCCGTACGGAACAGGGTCTCTTTTGCTGGCGTAATTAAATGATCTATAACATATCTCGTCAGGCACAATGGCTGCTGGTGCGATCGCTACCACAATAACACGGTTGCGGATTTCCTGGGGGAGTCTCGCCAGGGCGTTGCGAGTATGGATCGCTCCCTGGCTATGGCAAAAATGCAAATATTTTGCATGGGGGTGTTCTTTATTGGATTCATGGAACGCGGTCCAGTTCTTTTGGAGCTCTCTCGAGGTGTTGGGGGAGACGCCAAGATAATTCATCGTGAAGATCTCGGCCATATCTGCCGCTTTCCCATTTGTGTGGTTATAAATCCAATCGACGCTTTTGCCTTGCGAAAAGCTGGCGATATAGCTGGCGTGCGACTGGGCGCCGTCGAAGGAGGTATCCATTCCATTGATCCCTCCGATTCGAAAGGCAGCGTCTCTGGATCCCGGAGTTGCAAAAGCGATCGGAAATCTATTTTGGGGCGGCTGCGGCTCGCTGGCTGCAAGTTCATCCGATCCGACCTGTTCGAGAAATGTAGCGAACCACGATTTTTCCGGATAGGTTTGTGAAGGCGGCTGCTGGGAAGCCTCGGGTGGAGGGAGAAGCGCGGGTTGAGGAAATCCCGCAGCATTCGCCTGGAGCATCTCTTCTAGATGGATTTTCTGGAGAATATCGCGGTAGGAAAAGAACTCGCCGCCGAGAAGGACGCCGTTTTCCTGGAAGACTGCCTGGCTGGGAGGGGGTGGGTCTGCGGGCTTTTCCTGTACAGGGGCCGCCTCCGTAGGCAAAGCGGGCTCAGGAAGGGGGGCGCTCGGAGGTGCAGGCTTGGGCTCGCCGGGCTTGCTGTCGGCTTGATTGAGTCCCTCGAGGAGAGCTCCTCCGCTTGCGGCTGCGGCGCTGGCGGCAGTCCCTCCGGAACAAACAGCGACTACCACGACGGTCGTTACGACTGCGACGACGGCAGCTCCAATCAGGATTTCTTTTTTGTGATCCTTTACAAACCGGCCGATTCGAGAGGCTGCTTTCCCGAGTTCTCTCCAGAGTCCGACCTGGATGACAGATCCGTCGCGGTAAATGTGAAGCGCCTGGATGTCGGCGGCCAAATTGAATTGATCATCCAGTCCAGCGCCCGCCCAGGCTAACCTGGATGCCAGCTTTTCGAATTCAGGACTCATGGGATCTTGCGATCCAAGTAAGCGGAGAATCCTCTCTGCGAGCTGCTCTTGAAATTGCGCGGCGTTTTCCAGCGTAACCGGACGCCCGTCCCAGATCCCGCTTTCTCTTGCCCAGTTTGCAAAATCGAAAACGGCTTCTCCGTCGTCCGGAGGGAGTTTGAAATCGAACTCTTTTTCTGCTGGAGGTTGAGGAGGCGGCAAAGCTATTGTCTTTCCAACCAGCTGCTCAGTTTCCGATTGGTGCTGAGGTGTAGGTTTTCCGAGAGTTCTGGCGAGAAGAGGGTTTCGTTCGAAAAGTTCTTTGAGTGGATCGACAGCTGGTTTGCCGACTCCTCTTGCCTGCTGCAGCAGAGCTTCGTATTCCGACCGCATGAAATCTCTTTGACCCTGGATTGTAAACCGGGGAGCGGGCAAACCAGCGTGGGCTGCGCGGAGTTGATTCGTTAACACGAGCCCATCGCTTCCCACTTTGTGAT
>CAYPZU010000010.1:27702-41729 GCA_964415395.1 uncultured bacterium | reverse complement strand
ACTCGCACAGCCGTAGTGATAGAAGCATCTTTAGGCACTCCTCGCGGCAAAAGAGGCTGGCTTCCGGAGACTTGGCTAATGATTTCTTCTTCGTTGATAGGCCCGGGATCGGACTTACCTGGCAGTTGCGCTCGTTGAGCGAATTCGTTGTATTGATGTGCGGTAAGAGGTCTCATTTCCAGAATCTGGAATCTGGCTGCGCCAAGCGAAGTGTGGCTGGTCCGAAGTTCTTTTACAGCTACCAGCCCATCGCCCCCAACCTGATGACGGATTTTAAGAACAGTCGAGGAATGAGAGGGGGCTGGAGGAAGTTGTAGAGAGAGGGCAGAATCGGCTCCAGAGCCATCAAGAGAAGTTTTTTGCGCTGACGCTGCCATGTTAAGTCCTGGGGTTGATTTTATGCATGGAATAGCCTTGCTGCTTCATCCAAAAGAAGAGGCGCAACGGGGCCACTTTCTTGCAGGATTGTGGCGAGATCCCTGTTCCTCATCCTGGCTGCCAATAGAAGCGCTTCCCCCCGGTGTTCTGGCGTAATTGAGTCTCTTTGCGCCAGGAGAAGCTTCGCATGTTCCGTTTTCCCGTGAAGCGAGGCTTCAATTACGGCTTTGCCCCGGTCGTCTTTGAGAATAGGGCCGTGATTCAAAAGTGCCTGAAGAAGGTTCAATTCTTTACTGCAGGCTGCAATCGCCGCCTCGCCTCTCTTCTCGGTTGATATCGAGCCGCTAGCAAGAATCGTGAGGACGGTTCGGGTTGATCCCCGAGCGACCGCATCGACAACAGCCTGTCCCCGATCTTGAGGGAGCGCTTCTCTGCGAAGAAGAAGTTCGAGAAGCTCGGGATTGTCGAATTTTGCTCCTCGGATTACAGCCTGTCCGTAGGCTTCGTCGGGAATGGCTCCATTTCCTCTCATTAGGATTTCCAGCGTTGGGATGTCGCCTTGGTTTGCTGCTTCAATCACTGCAGCTCCTCGCGCTTCTGCAAAAATAGGACCTGTATTCAAAATCAACTCCAGATAGGCTGTTTTTCTGAAGATGGCCGCCTTGATCGCCGCTTTCCCTCGATGCTCTGGATAAAGGTGGATTTCTGGATAGCTGCGGATGAGATCCTGGATGGTTTCGAGAGGAGCTTGAGTCTGTATCGCCGTGATGATTTCATCTGTTAAATCAGAGCTGTCTTGGAGGTTCAAGGCTTCGATCACCGGTTTTTGCTTGGCAATTTCCCGATCCCGCCTGTCTTGAGCTCTTGCAACGCGGATTGCCTCATAATCAGGCCGAATGGCTAGATGAGCCATATTCGCCGCAACTCCGGCAGCCGCCATCCCTCCTGCGGCAGCTCCAGCAGCCCCCGCAGCTGCGATCCCCAACCGATTCAATTCTTCAGCACGTTCGTCTTCAGGGACAAACAAATGCCTATAGCCTTCGAAATAGGGATCCCTGATCCGATGGAATGTCGCCTTGAAATTCCCATTTGTTACTGGCCACCAGATTCTCCCTTGGAGCAGCTTGAAACCGTGTGCGGCATAATCAACCCCATCCATCGCTGGATGCCGGTAGCAATAGGCATCGTAAACTGTTTTAATCTGCGAATCGGCAGCCAGCCAGTTCCCAAGTGCAGGATCTGTTCCTTGGCATACGGGGACGTATGAACTTTTGAACGCGGGAACCAGGAGATACTTACGCCCTCGTCGATCCTCCGAAGGGATCCATCTCGGTTCGTCGGGATCGTATTTGCGCGGGCACTCGGAAAAATAGATCGCAGTTCCTTGGCCTGGATTCTGGAGAAGATTGGGCGCAGGATACCAAACATCTTTCGAGGTGGCGTAGGCGAAAATGATTTCGCCTCGGCCAAAATATTTTCGAAGAATCGATCTTTCGGAAGGGCGGACGACAAGGACTTTGAGTTGGTCTCTGTATTCGATTCTTTTTGGATCTAGAGAATAGGCTCTGTGGACATGCTGCGCCACTTCCTGTTTCTCTTCGAGCGTTAGAGGGCGCGGCGCAGGGACTCTCTCGATCGCCTGAATTGCCATATCATCTCCTGCAAAAGAGGCATTTAAAAAGACTTCTCATCTTTGAGTAAAGCTTTTCGATCAATTTTCCCACCTTTCTCGCAAAGGAGCGTTCGCGGGCCGTTCTTTGTTCCCTTAATTCAGCCTCTCTTATTATTCGGTCGGTCGTTTCAGATCGTACCTTTTCAGCCTCCCGCTCGGCAGCCTCCAACCGAATATGCTCTTCTGGTCCAAGCTGCTCTTGGGGAGGGACTTTTTTGTGAACGAGGATGATGGCATCGCTGAGAGCTGCGCTCTGAATCTCCCATTGATACTTCTCTAAAAGCTCCTCGGGAGTCGGATTCAAAATCTCCTCGATTCCCGGATCATTGCCCTCGCGTAAATATTCGATGATTTTCTGAATGGTTTTTTTTTGTATTTCTTCCCTATCTTTCAGCTCCTTGCGGATTTCTTCAGGAGAGCGGAAGGCATTTTCAAAACGGCTGTACATAGGCCTGTGCCTGCCGCTGAAGGGTTTTTTCGGTATTTCTGGATGATTTTTTAGGAGTCTTCTATAGATCCTCTCGGCCTGATCGGTAAATTTCTCGAGTACGATCGCGCTATATGCGATCGGCCTAAAACTCCGAGCTCTGATCCGAGTTGTCGACTGATATTCCCCACCTTTGAATCTCCATCCGATTTCGAGCAGCCTCCAATGGGGATGATAAAATTCCGTTTGCAGATCGTGATCATAATAGAATCCTGCCAGTTTTCGGTTCAAATTTCTCACAGCGCCGGGCGCCTCTTGATAAGGAGGCCCGTTTCGCTGCGCGGGAACAACAGCCTGTTGGGGAATCTGCGGGACGGGATAAACCCCCTCAGACGGAACACGAAGGGGATTTCTTGCGATCGGTTGCAGTGTCATTGAGTCCTCTCAGATTTCTTCGATTCGCTGTCCTACCGCTCCTGGCGTGACATAAGGGAGCCGCTGCCTTGGTGGCTCGTCAGGGGCGGGTCTGACCAAGATATTTCTGATTCTCGCACCGTGCTGTGCTGCCCGGAGAGTCCAGGTTTGGTCATCGCATACAAGCTCCCCCCACGTCCGGTCGCAGGCGATTTTAATATCGACTTTACCGCAGCGAGTAAAAGCCATCTTAAACTCTTGCCAGGCCATTTTTTTATTTTGCTGATCCATCATCGGATTGCGAAGCACCAAATCTTCCATCAAAGGCTGCTGGATAGGATCTACATATAACTCTGCGTCCCCGATATTCAGAAAGCTCTCAATCCATGCGCAGATCGGCTTGACAGTTTTGATCGCAGAGTTTCTCTCTAGGTGGATATGGATGATCGGTTTTCTTCCGAGACCTGATTGGTCGATGAGTTTTTTCACAGAGAGGGAGCGGATGTTGTAGTGTTTTAACCCCTTGCCACTGGCGTCCGTTCCTTTTAGATATTCAAGAGCTGTGGCGCTGACCTCGGATAGGCTTATTTTTCTCAAATCTCGTTCTTCCGCAAAGAGAATTTCCGTAACCCGCTCTCCCAGGAAGGCAACAGCTTCGGGAAGATCGTTCCGGCTATAAGTCAGGTTTACGACGGTCCCCTGTTGGATATCGATCACTCGACTGGAAATAGCTCTTTCGGGATGGTCTTCCACTAGCTGAAGAGTTCTTCTGCTTTTCAGGATTCTGTGCACTAGCTCGCAAACAATAGAGTCCCTGCCATCGGGTGTTTTTCTCCGGATCACTCGGATCTCTTCTGCTCCGCTGACTCCCTGATTAAAATCGAGCCTGACGAGTTCCTCTTCAAATCCATCCGGTTCGGTACGCGCTACGCCTACTTCGCTTTTTCCTTTCGCATTTTCCCATCTGTCTGGAGGGTTTATGGGTTCAAAGGGTTGCAAGGTACAGATCCAAACTTGATTCTGCAAAGAGAAAGAGGGGCTTGCGCCCGTTTTTTGCCTCTCGATTTGATCTTGAGTCAGATGCGTCCAAACATAAAGAGTGATTTTTTTCGCTCCAAGTTCAACCAAAAATCCATTGATTTCTCCAAGATTGCCGTTTTCAAAAAGGCGGAGCTCCCAGTTGTCTCTTTTGTAATATTGGACGCAGCTGCGAAGGCGTGCGATCGAATGATCGGCGTTGTAGTTTGCCGCATCGGCAATCTCCGCTCGCGCAGTATTGTAAAGCTGAAGGATTGCATTCTGGCCGGTCTGCAGAATGCGGACTTCGAGCGCGGGGTCGGAACATTTCCAGCGGAAAAGGCAAAGAGGCGCAGGAGCAGGGTGAAGGACAGGTGCAGCCATCGAATCTCTCTTTTTTTTTGAGGGCAAAAAGCTAAATCAAATTTAAATATTGAGGCAACCGAATTTTGTAAATACATTTAGATGTTTCTTAACTTATTGAAGGTAAGTATTTTGCGTAGTTAATGATATTATAATTAAAATATGTTATAATAGGTGGATGGGGTATTATGATTAATGCGATTCAGTACAATTTTAATGATGTATCTTGCAGCGGCCAGAACTTATTAGATGAGTTCAACAGGCTGGACAATCAGTTAAAACAGTTTATTCCGTTCCCTCCTCAGGGAATGACGTACAGCGAAGCGGTCCACCGCGTGCAGAACCTCCTCGACCGGATCAACCGGCTGATTTCGCGCCCGGGCGTCCAAAACGAGCTGCTGAGCGAACTCGAACAGAATGGAATGAGCGCAGGCGTAGCTGAAGCCCTCATTGGGAAAATCCAAAGTTCGACCGATATCGATTTCGCTTCTGCTGATAATAAAGAAGCGCGGATGGACTACATCAACGAGCAGATGACGCGCGTTGTTACGGGGTTGACCCCCTCTTTTCCTCCCGATCCGTATCTTCTGATCGAAGAGTACAAGCAGCTCTGGCTGGCTTTGGGGAATCCTCCTTCTAAGGCGGCAGTCCAGGCGCTGCTTGCTTTTGTGCAGAAAAACCAGGCGGAGCTGATCCAGCTCGGCAATCAGATCGACTATCCGGTTTGCCCTCATGACAATTTTGCGAACGATCTGAACGGTTTAATCACAAGCCTGCAAGGATATCTCGATGGCAAAGTCCCGGCTGACGCCGTCTACGAGTTTGCGGGGGATATCGCGAGCGAATTGGGAGTCGATTTGACCCCTGCCCAAATTCTAGCCAACTTCGAGCTGATGTCTCAGTTTTTCGAAGAGGGGAAAGGGGATAAGTTCGCCGACATGGCTTTGTGGATGCTGACGACGCCAGGCTATATGAGAGAGCTTGCTACGTTTGCCAAAGATCCGGCGGCTTTCGAGGCCGATGCAGCGAAAGCGATCACCGCTCTGCAGGCGTACATGGCTGATCCTTCTTCCAGCCCGGCTGCAGCACAAGCAGCCCTCGAGCAGGTTCTGAAAGACCTGTAAATTCGATTTTACAGGATTTGCTTCGCTACGCGAAGCTCGCAGGATAGCCCCTCGCTTTGCGAGGGGACAGGATACGCCCGCCTGATGGCGGGCTGCAGGAATATATTCAAGGAGAAGCCGCCGGCGTCTCTTTTGTTCTATCCTGCACCGGGGTCCCCGAAGAACGTTTCGTTCTTTGGGGTGGGGTGATCCTGTCTATCCTGTTTTTCTTGCGGATTCAATAGATGGGCTGTTTATTCTCTTAATAGTTTAGGGTCCACTTCAGGGTGAATTTGCCCTGTTCCTGCTGCTGCTCGCTTTCGGCCTGGAAGACGAAGTTGTTTTTCAGCTCGACTTCGATGCTCGCGTTCGTGCTGCTGTCTTCTGCCCCCTGGCTGAACGAGACAAGCACCCCTTCCGCCACATATTTGCCCGCTTCGATCGCCACTGTTTCGCTCTCCGGTCCTGATCCGGGCGCTGCAATGATGCGGAGCCGGTCGAGCCCGAGAGATCGGCGGGTGCTCTCGAGAATGTCGGGCCCCTGGCTCGCAAAGCTTGCGATCGAGGTGGCCAGCTGCAGCGCCTGGAAACCGCTGATCTCGGAGAGGTCTTGTCCGAAGAGCAGGTACGACATGATGGAGCTCAATGGGAGCGGAGGAGCCGACTGGAGGGTGATCTGCGGGCTGTTGAGCGGCCCTTTGAGGCGGGCGATGATCGAGATGCCTCTCGTCTCGGTCGATCCGGCGAGATTCAGGTAGGGCATTTCCCTCTCTTTTCCGCTTAAAGAAAGCGTTCCTTCAGTGAGTTTGAAGGTGCGGCTGGAGAAGCTGAATTCGCCCTGGATGAGTTCCAGTTTTCCCTTCGCAGCGATCGAGGTATAGGTTCCGCCGACGGTGAAATCTCCTTTCCATTCGGAATTGAGTCCGCGGCCTGAAATCCTCACGTTTTCGGGCGCGTTCACGTGCAGGTCGAGGGTAAGGGGATAGGAGGGGAATTTTTGCTGGGGAAGAGGAACGGGCTGCGAGGGGTTTTTATAGACGACTTGAAGATTCGGCAGCGCTTTCGGGATGTGGTCGGGAACCGTCATCTGGCTCTCTACGATGGCGATTTCCCCTTTTGCAGTAGCGGCTTCCCGATTCCCTTTCACTTCGATTTTCCCATTGGCGATCGCATTGATCAGATCGATCTCGACGAAGCTGAAATCGGTGAAGGCGATGTCGAACGAGAAGGGGAATTTTTCTTCGGGGCGCGCTTCAATGGAGCCGGTCGCAGCAAACTGCCCTTTTTCCCGTCCGTCGAGCGCTTTGAAGCTGCGGAGGTAGAGAATGTGCCGGTCGGCGAGGAGTTCAGCCTGGATGTTCTGCAGCCTCGTTCCGGTATAATAGTTCACATAGGAGCCGTTTTCGAGTTTGCACGTTCCTTCGAGAAGCGGCCGCTCCAGCGAGTTGCCTAAAGTGAGATTGCAGACGCACTGTCCTTCCAGCCGGTGGGTTCCCAGATCGAAGAAATCGAGAAAATCTTCGATTTTTCCGCTTAAGTAGAGCCTCCCTTTGGCGCTTTTTCCAGTGAGCAGTTCGGCTTTCCAGGGCCACATGTTGAGCTGCATGGGGAGAGAGGCGTCGATATTGAGAAGGGGAGCGCCGCGCGAAGTCAGATCGGCTTTGACCGCGAGCCGCTGTTTTTCGAGACGGGCCATCATCGAGCCGGCGGCGTTGAGTTTTTCCTCGGAGCCCACTTCGACCTGTTCAACAGAGGCGGAGAGATTTCCTTCCACGCTTCCATTTCTTTCCTGGAGCGAGGCGTTCAACGTAAGCAGGCCTTGGACTGGCGTTTCGAGCGGGTTGAGCGACAGAACGTCGAGAGGCATCTGGCTCATCTGGAGCCGCGCGTCGGCGTTGGCGCCGCTGCGCGAAGCTGAGGCGAACAGCGTCGCGTTTGCAAGCGTCAGAGTCGTGTCCGAGAGGCTGAATTTCTCCGGGCTCCATTCGATCACGACGGGTTCGCTGAGAGAGAACGGATGGTTGTAAAACACGCCGCTCCAATCCAGAGTTTTGGCGTAGAACTTCTCATTCTGGTAGCTCCAGAAGCCCCGGCTTTGGACGATGAGGGGATGCTTCCATTTCCCTTCCGCGTAGAAGATATAGGGCCAGCTTTCTCCCTCTTTCGCCGTTTCGAGGTTCGCGCTCTGGATTTGGAGATCTCCGAAGCGGCTTTTGCCTAAATCGAGGCGGACGGAGCCTTCGGGTAATTCATAGAGATTCGACAGGTCGGCTGAAAGGTTTGCCTGCAAGGTGTGGAAATCGCCCAAGTAGAGGTCGGTCGTCGCTGCGTCAAGATGAACGGCCTGAACCTGGATCCCGTCGGCGGATGCGGCGCTGAAGAGCGCTTTGACGTCGAGATTTCCGAACAGGCCTGGCTGATGGAACGCCTGGAGGTTGCCGATGTCGAAATGTCCGTTTCCAAGGACGATCCAGTCGGGGCGCACTTCAAGCTGGCCGTCCCCTTTCATATTCGGTCCTGACACAGCCAGGCTGTTGAGGTAGAGAGGCGCGTTTTCAGCCCAGTTGAACGGGCTTGACGCTTCCCATTTCTCTTCTTTATAGGAGGCGAATGCGCGGGCTGTTCCGATCCACTCTTCATTCGCCCAGAGGCCTTCAGCCGAGGCGTTGACCCCTTCCAAACGGATCCGCTCGTAAGTCAAGGAAGGGATTTGAATGACAGCCTGGGCTTGAAGCCCCGCAGCTTCGCTTTGGATGTGCGCCGAGGCGAACAGAGGGCCGGAAAGTCCGTAGGGAAGAGTGGAGAGGAAATGGTCCGAATCAGCTTGGAAGGACGCCTCCTGAAGCTGATAGGCGCGGTCGAATGAGGCTTTCGCTTTTGTTTGGAACTGATCGCTCTTTGCCAAAATGTTGCTGAACGAAAGAATCCCTTCGCTATTTCTCTGGAAGCGGGCGGAGAAGCCCCATTCTCTTTCGAGAAACGGGCCGAACGGATCGGGAACGGGGAGCGTCCGGGGGGTCGCCGTGCCGCGGATTCTTCCCTGGATATTCGTTTGGTCGGCAAGGAGCGATTTCCAGGGGCCGATGGCCGAGATGTTGACGTTGAAGGCGGCGTCTGGCGCGCCCTGGTAGCCGAACGCTTCAAGAGTGGGCGTCCGGACATCGCCGCGCACATGGGCCGTTCCATCGAGCTGAACGAGAAGAGTCAGGTTGGCGAAGCTCTCGGGAAATTCGGGACGCTTCGCTTTGACCGTGAGGATCCGGTTCTTTTTGCCGAGCCGGAGGCGCCCTTCGAATTGGGCCGTGAAGAGATCGGGGATCGCTACATTCGTCAATTTAAATTGCTGGACGAAGACAGGATAGGAAAGGGCTGAAGCTTCGGATGAGCCGTCTTGGCGCAGGGGCGTTTCGGTTCGTTTCCAGGTGATCTGATCGGCTGCCAGATGGGTGAAAGCCGCCTCTTTTTTGAAGAGGCGCAAAAGGGAGAGTTCCAGCTCGACGGTTTGCGCCGTGATCTCGAGTCCTGCGCCTCGGATAGAGACCCCTTTGAGGAAGATCCGGCTGGGGAGCGTTCCCTCGATCTTTTCGAATTGGACGTCGAATCCCGTTTTTTTCAGCGCATCGGAAACGAGCGATTGGGCCAGGGTCTGTCCCCAGGGGCTCTTCGCCGCCAGGATGAGTCCGGAGATCAGAAAAAGGATGACGATCAATGAGATTGCTGTCTTTTTCATTAGAAGGTCTGTCCTATCGAGGCGTAAATCCTGAAAGCAGGGTCGATCCCTCGCCGCCTGTCGAGAGGGAAGCCCACATCTAACCGGAGTGGACCAAAAAACGTATAATAACGCAAGCCTACTCCCAACGATTTAAACCATTTTTCGTCCACCTGCGGAATTTCCCTCAGAGAGACCGTTCCGAAATCGGCAAACGGGACGATCCCGATCGTCTGGGTGATCCGGAAGCGGGTTTCCACTGTCGCATAGATCGCCGACCTGCCTCCGAGCGGGCGTCTGTCTGCGTCGAGGGGGCTGACGGTTTTGTACCGGTAGCCGCGCAAGTCGTCTTCCGAGCCGCCCAGGAACAGTTCGGGCAGCGGAACGTTTTCCTGCCGCGTCCCTGCGATCGAACCGAACTGGGTCCGGATCGCCAGCACGACTCGCTTCGTCCCGATGGGAATGTAGAGATTGCCGGTGAAGCGCTGTTTGATGAAATGCTGATTTGCGTGCCAAAGCGATTGGAAGGGGATCGCCTGGTAGACGATCGTGAACCCTTTCGTCGGGTCGAGGATGTCGTCGGCGATCGTGTATTTTCCGAAAACGGGAAAACCGATCAGGAGATAGGTTCCATTGCTCGCGCTCTGCGCGACGTTGACGTGGCCGACTTTCATCCCGAATGAGACGGTGCTCTGGCTGTCGATTTTCCGCTCGAGATAATTGGCGAAGTAGTAGGAAAAAGCGATGTAGGCGCGGATATGCTCCCGCTCGACGCCGAGAGTGGCGCGGTACGACTGGTCGAAGCGGAGGAAGTCGGGTTTTTTGTAGTTCATTTTTCCAGCGAGGTAGCGCTTCGAGAAATCGCCGTCGAGGCTGAAGACTTCGCCCATTCCTCTTATGTTGCGGTGAACCCAGCTGAACATGACGCCCGGCCCGTCGACCGTGGCGTAATAGGCCCCGATGCTCACCTGCCGGTGCTTCGCTTCCGTCAGTTTCATCTTCATCGGCAGCTCGCCCTGGTCGTCCAGCTTTTCGTCGTGCGTGATCAGAACCGAGCTGAAGAGATCGCTGTTGAGGAGCCGTTTCTGCGTGCAGACGAGGCAGTCGGAGTTGTAGATCTCTCCCTCTTTCCAGGCGATCTTGCGGAGCACGTAGCGCGGCTGGACTCCTTTGAGCCCGAAGATCGTAACCGGGCCGAATTTCGCCCTTGGCCCCTCATCGATGCAAGCTGCGGCGGAGACTGTTTTTTCCGCCATATCCACTTCGACGCGCCGTTTTTTGACGCTCGCCAGCGGATAGCCGCAGCGGGCCAGTTCGGTCAGCAGCTTCAGCTCCGCGTTCACGATCTGCGTCGAGAGAGCCGCGCGGTTCATTTTCAGTCCTAGCGATTCGGGCTCGAATGGGCAGCATGGCAGGACGTCGGCAGGTTCCTTGCAATCTTCGCCGCGGAAAATTTCATACGAAGAGAGCGTATACTGAGGACCCGGATGAATGAGGAGGAAAACTTGCGCTTTATCTTTATCTTCGGTGATTTCGTACGTGATCGATGCGTCGTAATAGGCAAACGCGCGCAGTACTTTCAGCAGAGCGGGAACATCGGAAGCGGCGCGGTAGCGCAGGCCGTTGATCGATGCGGGCGGCCTCTCCTGCAGCGTCACCAGTTCCGAAGCGTCGAGAATCGATTTCAAAGCGGCTTCATCCTGCAATCCAACGATGTTGATTTCGTACGGAATCGCAGCGGCGAAAGCAGGAGCAAAGAGGAGCAGCAATCGTTTCATGGCTATTGGGGATATTGCCGGAAGAAAAACTCTACGTCAAAAAAAATCTTCTTGATAGGATGCCTTGGCAAAAACGAGGGCGCTATGAGAAGACATTCGGAGGCTATTTATGCAAGATCGTGCCAGGTGATGCCCGGCGGCGTCAACTCTCCCGTCCGCTCCTTTAAGTCGCTCGGGATGCCTCCGCTGATCGTCGAATCGGGGAAAGGGGATACGATCCGCGACGCGGATGGGAACCACTATATCGATTTTTGCCTCAGCTGGGGCCCTCTCATCCTCGGCCACGCTCACCCAGAAGTCGTGCGCGCAGCCTGCAGCCAGATGGAAAAAGGATCCTCATTCGGGATTGCGACTGAAGTGGAGGAGCAGCTCGCCTCAAAAATCGTGCAGCTCGTCCCATCTATCGAAAAGATCCGGTTCGTCAATTCGGGAACTGAGGCCACGATGACCGCGCTTCGTCTGGCGCGCGGCTATACCGAGAGGCCGAAAATCATCAAATTCACCGGCCATTATCATGGACATAGCGACGGGCTTCTCATCCAGGCCGGATCGGGAGTCGCCAGCATCAACCCCATCGCGACATCAAAAGGGGTCAACGCCAGCACCATTGCCGATACGCTCTGCTTCCCCTTCAATGACTTCAACGCCATCCGCTCTTTCTTCCGCACCAGTCCGATGGCCTCGCAGGTCGCAGCAGTCATCGTTGAACCGGTTGCGGGGAACATGGGAGTCGTTCCCCCTGAGACAGGATTTCTCGAGCTGCTGCGCGAAGAGACAGCTCATGCGGGCGCGCTCCTCATTTTCGACGAAGTGATCACCGGCTTCCGCGTTTCGCTTAAGGGGGCGCAGGGCCTTTTCGGGATCGAGCCGGATCTCACCTGTTTCGGAAAAGTGATCGGCGGCGGATTTCCTGTTGCGGCGGTAGGAGGGAAGGCGAAGATTATGGATTGCCTGGCTCCCCTCGGCCAGGTCTATCAGGCTGGAACCCTCTCCGGCAACCCGGTCGCAATGCGGGCCGGCCTTGAAACGCTCCGGCTCATCGAAGCGCCCGGATTTTACGAGAGGCTTCTCGAGAAGACGAACCGGTTTCTGGCGCCGATCCGCGATGCGATCGCCCGGAAGAAAGCGGCGGCCTGCGTCCAGCAGGTCGGATCGATGTTCACCCTCTTTTTGGGAACGGAGAGGATCCGCTGCAAGGAAGACTTGAAAAAACTCGACGAGGCCCATTTCGGGAGGCTTTTCAAAACCCTCTTTCAGCAAGGGGTTTACATCCCCCCTTCCTCGAACGAGGCATGGTTCGTTTCGAGCGCCCATACCGATGAGCATCTTGACCAGGCGGGGGCCTTGATCGCCCGAGCGATTTGACGAGAACAGCGGGAAGGGTATAATAGGGGGGAAAGAGTGCAAACATATGTTTTTCGTATGGGCCCTCGCCCTCACTGGACTTTTCCTCCTTGTCCTTGAATTCTATCTTCCAGGAGGAATCATGGCGATCGGCGCCTCAGTCCTCTTTCTCTCGAGTCTTTTCGTCTTCCATAGGATGGTCGACGGCGCTGGACCCCTTCTCCTCTATGCTGTGGCTTTAGGCGGAGCTGCCTTTGCCATCGTCCGCGCCGCTCAATCCCGTCTTGAGAAGAGAGACAGTCCTCGAAGCGCAGACCCGATCGAGGCCGTTCTTTACTCTCGGGAGTGGGTCGGCAAAAGAGGGTTTGCGGCGACCGACCTCAATCCGCAGGGAAAAATTTCGATCGATGACCGCACATACGAGGCCAAATCTGAATCGGGCCGCATCGAAAAAGGGACCCCTGTCCTAATCCTCGAAGGGAAAGGCTCCCTTTTGATTGTCAAAACCTCAACTGAATCCTGAACGCAAGCTTTCTATGGACCCCCTCAATTTCCCTATCGAAACCCTCCCATCCGGGTGGGCGACGGCGCTCGTCCCTTTCACCCACCGGAACGGGCAGAAAGAGCAGCGGATCGAAATCATCAATCTTAAAACCGGCATCCGCTACACTCATGAACCGATGATCCACACAGCCATTAAATGCTTCGAGCTTCTCATCGGAACTCCGATCTATTTAATGGGATACATCGGCTGGCAGATCATGACCGCGCCGATCAAGGCCGCTGGAACCGTTCTCCATTCTCTCGCAAAGTTATTCATCCCTTCGAAAAAGCATACTTTCGTCCGCTTCTTAAGCGACGCGCTGATCGAAGCTCCAGGATGTTTTGTCAGAGCGTTTTGGGCGATCGTCCGCGCTCCCTTCCATGCCATAGCCATGGAATTCGCCGCACTATATGGCGTCTTTAAACCGCTGGAAGGAAAAGTGCTTGTCGGGAAGATCGAGAAAAGCTGGCATCATCCGAAGTCGAGGCGCGACGACCTGTTCCGCTCGGCGAGTCCGGACGATCCGTCGATTCTGCTGCGCGCTTTAGCCGATAAAGATTTCCCGCACACATTCTTCCTCGCCTATTGCATGCAGCCGCTCGGGAAACTCTCCGATCCGCATATTCTCAAAAACGAAGTGGAATATTTGAGAGCGGGGATGGAGCCTCCTATTCAGGGGCTTTTTCCTCTTCCAGCGTAGCAAACGATTCGATCCGCTTCACTTCCAGGTGGGATTCGGCGATCAGCACTTTTTTATTCTCCACCTCGACGAGGTAGAGCATGGTTTTGGGGCTGATCATCCGTTTTTCCAATACCTGAATCGATTGCGTCCCGCTCCCTTTTTGGAGCCGCTGCTGAATCAATCTTCGTAAGAACCACAAACTTCCAAACAGCAGCGCTACAAATGCGATCAGCGTCAAAAACATTTTGACGAACACCGCTCCGTAATCGCCTGGGGGAAGCTCAGTCAGCGTTTCGAGCGAAGCTGCAGGAATGTCGGCGGGAGAGATGCCGCCTGTTTCGTTGGGGATATAGATGGTTTTGGAGGCTAAATAGTCAAACATAGCCCCTACTATGGAAAAGAAATCCATTTCTTAGCAAAAGAAAAAACCCGCGAAGAAATCCTCGCGGGTTTTTGCCAACCGGATGAATCCGATTAAATTGCAGCAGGTGCTGGAGCAGGAGCCGCAGCAGCAGGCGCTGGAGCAGGAGCAGGAGCTGGTGCCGCAGCAGCAGGCGCTGGAGCTGGAGCTGGAGCTGGTGCCGCAGCAGCAGGCG
>CAYPZU010000010.1:22587-27602 GCA_964415395.1 uncultured bacterium | reverse complement strand
GAGCTGGAGCTGGTGCCGCAGCAGCAGGCGCTGGAGCTGGAGCAGGAGCAGGAGCCGCAGCAGCAGGCGCTGGAGCTGGTGCTGGTGCTGCGATCAAGTCATCTTCATCAATTGCTTCTCTGGCTCTCGAGCAGATTGCATTTGCAATGCAAGAGACGGCGGCAGAAAGAAGAGAGAAGATAAAGACTGGAGCAGCGAGAACGATCATGCCAAATACTTTGGCTACTTTCGAAAGCGTGCTGTCGCCATCGTTATCCGCTTCGCCTGTACGGACTTTGAAAATCCTGACAGCGTCGCCCGTTTTCTGGAAACCGCTCAGGTTGGCGTTGAATTCGTAGAACTTGTTCAGACCATTTACGAGACAATTAGAAATAGCAGCCATGAATTACCTCTTTCAGTTTGCTACTTTTTTGACTCGCATCGAGGTTTCTCATCTGAATTTCCGCCGATGCTGAGCCTGTTTATAAAAACTAGAAAAAAAGTGATAGGCACTTATACGCGAAGCGCGGAGATTTCGACAAGGAAAAAGATTAACTCTTTCTTTATTCTCGATTTACCAAGTGAATGTAAAACTTTATTTTAATTTCAAAATCGTCAGAATCGCTCTTGATGAAACGAAAAACCCCGCTTGAAATTCAAGCGGGGCTGTGTTGATGCAGAGAGTAGAGATCGCGTCGCGAAAACGTTAGCGTCTTCCGCGAGCTCCTCTTCCATTTCCGCCGCGGTTCGGACCTTGCTGAGCTCCTCTGCCTCGTCCTCCCCAAGCGCCGCGCATACCGCCGCGGTTTGCTGGCGGCGTCGCAGCTCTTGCGACCGGAGATACGGGTTCCTCGTCATCAGATGCATGTGCTGGAGCAGGAACTGCAGCAGCAGGCGGAGATACGGGTTCCTCGTCATCAGATGCATGTGCTGGAGCAGGAGCTGCGCCGACTGGAGTGTGCGCTCCATCATCTGATGATTCATCATCGGAAGGAACTACCACTGGTGCGGGAGCCGCAGCAGCAGGAGCTGGAGCAGGAGCCGCAGCAGCAGGCATTGCCATCAACGCTTGGATCGCAGCGAATGCGTCAGCTAGCCCATCTCCACCAGGAGCAGCTACATCCGCAGGAGCTGGCGCAGCCGGAGCAGGAGCCGCAGCAGCGGGCGCTGGAGCAGGAGCTGGCGCAGCCGGTGCAGGAGCAGCAGGCGCTGGAGCGGGAGCCGCAGCAGCGGGCGCTGGAGCAGGAGCGGCAGCAGCCGGTGCAGGAGCAGCAGGCGCTGGAGCGGGAGCCGCAGCAGCGGGCGCTGGAGCAGGAGCTGGCGCAGCCGGTGCAGGAGCTGGAGCCGCAGCAGCGGGCGCTGCAGGTGGTTCGATTAATGCTACAGCAGCAGCAAGCGCTCCGGGATAAGGATTCCCTAATGCAGGAACGACTCCATCAATGGTTATGCCGCTGTCCAGCAATGATTGAACTGCCGCTTCAATACCCTCGGCAAATCGATTGTCATTACCAGCATTATTAAGGATGTCCATCGCAGCATTGTATGCTGGAATGTATGCTTCTTGGATCGCATTGCGCACGTCTGCTTCTTCAGCGCCAGGATTGCCGGCGATAATGGCGTTGCCAAGCCAGAATGCCTGAACAGCCGCAGCAGTGCCTGCAGCTTGTTGCGCTGCATTATCGTCTCCTGCCTCGGCCGCATCTCGCATGGCCTGTCTATCTGCTAGGAGAGCGTTTGTAAACGTAGTGACCATTGCTGCGCGGATATTAAGCGGCCCGGCGATTGGAGCTGCCACAGCAACGACTGCAATTGCAGGAGCAGCCGGCGCTGGAGCAGGAGCCGCAGCAGCAGGAGCTGGCGCAGCCGGTGCTGGAGCAGGAGCGGCAGCAGCTGGAGCAGGAGCAGCAGGCGCTGGAGCAGGAGCCGCAGCAGCTGGAGCTGGAGCAGGAGCGGCAGCAGCAGGAGCTGGTGCAGCTGGAGCAGGAGCGGCAGCAGCCGGTGCAGGAGCAGGAGCGGCAGCAGCAGGAGCTGGCGCAGCCGGTGCTGGAGCTGGAGCCGCAGCAGCAGGCGCTGGAGCAGGAGCTGGCGCAGCCGGTGCTGGAGCAGGAGCGGCAGCAGCAGCAGCAGCAGGAGCTGGAGCAGGAGCCGCAGCAGCAGGAGCAGGAGCTGGAGCAGCAGGCGCTGGAGCTGGAGCAGCAGGCGCTGGAGCTGGAGCAGGAGCGGCGGCTAGGCCGATCTCTTCTTCAACTGGCTCTCTCCGTTTTTGTATCGCGTTGCGGATTGCGTTCACTGCATTAGCGACCGCGCCAATAATGACGATAGGAAGAATCGCAAGGATCATTACTGCTATTTTGGCCACTTTCTTGCTCGATTCATCCGTAGGATTCACGGTCATCGTTCTCAATTTGTCGCCGACTTTCCAGTCGCCGCATTGGTTCGCCGCCCAATTGAATACGGAATTTAACGGGGTGTAGCATTTTACAGAGATTTGTCCAGCCATAGGGACTCCTTTATTAAGAGAGGTTTAGAAGAGCCGGACGTTATACAAATGATTTAAGATTCTTAGCAAGAAAAGAAAATTTTTTAATCAATAGGCGATGCTTTTTTAGAGGGGATAGGCTATCATATGCGGCTATGACGAATAAGGGTTGGATCGCATTAGACATCGACGGAACGATCACGCTGGACAAGTACAGCGTGCCGGACGAGGTATCCGCTTATCTCCGTTCGCTTGCATTAGGCGGGTGGCGGATTGCAATGGCGACAGGCCGTCCCTATGCTTTCGCATTGAGGGCGCTATCGCAATTCGATTTCCCGTACTTTTTTTTAGCGCAGAACGGCTCCGCTGTTCTGGAAATGCCCAGCAAACAGCTTCTCTTCAAGCGGTATCTTTCGGAAAGCGCGATTGCAATCGTCGAAAAAGCGTATGAGGGGATCGACAGCGATTTTCTCATCTATTCGGGCTATGAAAAAGGGGACTTCTGCTATTTCCGCCCGCATCGCATGTCAGAAGAAGATCTGCTCTACATCGAAGATTTGAAAAAAAGACAAAAAGAGGAATGGAAGGCGGTTGAGCGTTTCGAAATCGATTCGTTCCCGCTCATTAAATGTTTTGGATCTTTGCCGCGCATGAAAAAAGTAGCCGAAAGGCTCAGCGCGTCGGGAAGATTCCAGGTTGCGTTGATCCGCGATCCCTTCCATGAGAATTTTGTGATTATTTTGGTGACGGAAAAGAATGCTTCGAAAGGTCTCTCTCTTGAGGAACTTTTCCGGAAGAAGGGGAGGGGAGGGCTTGTGATCGCCGCCGGAGACGATGAAAACGACATCAGCCTTTTAAAAGCCGCCGACGTAAAGATCGCGATGGCCCATGCGCCCGAAACCCTTCAGGAAGCCGCCGACTACATCGCTCCTCCGACGAAAGAGCACGGAATCATCAAAGCCCTGCAACTAGCGATCAGAACCCATGTCCGTTGAAGAGTTGAAGAAACAGATCCGCGCCGTCGATCTGGCGCTTGCAGCCTGCCGGAAAAGGCAAAGCCCTAGAACCGGGTTCGTCCATCTTTTCGCAGGCGAAGAACCCTCGCAGGATACGATCCCTGTTTATGAAAATTTCCTCTTCGCTTTCGCCCTTTTCCGGCAGAAGACGGCCGAATCGGTTCTCGAAGGCAAAGAGCTGGTCGAGAGGCTGATCGGCTTTCAGGCCGAGTGCGGGAATTTTCCGACCTACCTCCACGATTTTCCCCGCTGCTGGGATCATTCCTTGCCTTTGAAAATCGCGCCGATTGCTGTTCACCTTTTGCGCGCGTTCGGTTCCATTCTTGGCCCTGAGCTGAAAGAACTATTGGAAAAAGCGCTCGAAAAGATGATCCGGTTCGCCGTCTCGCGGAATCAGGAACAGCCCTATTCTTCCGTTTGGCAGGCCCGTCTCCAGGCTTTGCAGGGAAAGGCTCCTGCTATCTCCGAAACAACTTCTTTTTCTGCGCATGACTGGTTCGAATGGATCGTCGCTTCGCAAACTTTTTCCCCAGAGAGGGCAGAATATCCGATTCCTTACAATCCCCATCTTCAGCTCTTTTTGGGCTCTGGCGGAACCCAGGAAAAGGGAGAGCCGAAACCGGTTCCCCTCGAATGGGCGCTTGCCGAACAGGGAGATTCATTTTCTCCCCGCCTTGCAGCGGATCACCCGGGTCAAATCGCCTGCGCCGCTCTGCTTCCCTTCAAGACGTCTGCGCCTGCGCTGGAACCTGTTTCATGGGATGGGGCGGCGCGCCTTTTCTGGGGCGGCTCGAAACTCCACAGCCTCTCTCTCAAATCGGCTGCAAAGATTTCCCGCAGCGGGAATGCGATTCAAGCCGTGTTCGATCTCCCCGAAGGCGTTGAGATCGGGCGCGAACTGCTTTTTGAAGCAGCTCTTTTTGTCGACCATTCTCCAGAGACGGAGCTATTCATCGGCGGGAAAAAAGGGACTGTTTTCCGTTTGGGAGATCTGATTCGGATTCAAACGCCGCAACTTCAAATCGAGTGCGTGTTTGAACTGCTGGAAGGAGAGGGGATGTTCTGCGGACACCTGCTTCGGGCGAATCGGCCGGGCCAGGTTGCTTGCAAAGGGCCTTTGCTCTACGAAACGTACGACTGGCAGATCGGGCTCAGGACCTTAAGAAGGTCCCAAGCCTGCAAAATCCAACTTACACTGAAGCTGCTTTAGAGTATTTCTCATTCGACTGGATCGCGCTGCTGTCGACCGCAAGGCCCATTGCATGCATTCCATTGTCTACATAGATAACGCTGCCAGTGATTGCTGAAGAGAGGGGAGAGAGGAGGAACGCCGAGGCGGCGCCCACTTCTTCCGGTTCCAGATCCTTAACAAGCGGCGCATTTGCTTTCGAATAGGCGATCATGTCGTCGATCATCCCGATCGCGCGGGCAGCTCGGCTTCGGAGCGGGCC
Organism: uncultured bacterium; assembly: GCA_964415395.1. GTDB lineage: Bacteria > Chlamydiota > Chlamydiia > Chlamydiales > SM23-39 > CAYPZU01. The sequence continues at coordinate 22,677 of CAYPZU010000010.1, read as the reverse complement.
TGCGGAAATCGCGTTGACGCGGATGTTCCACTTGCGCCCCGCTTCCCACGCGAGCGTGCGGGTGTCGCTCTCGAGCGCCGCTTTCGCAGA
>CAYPZU010000010.1:15562-22577 GCA_964415395.1 uncultured bacterium | reverse complement strand
CAGAACTCATGCCGCCTCCGTAGCCGGGGATCACCCGCTCGGATGCGATATAGGTGAGGGAAAGGGCCGATCCGCCAGGGGTCATCAGAGGGCCGAAGTGGGCCAGCAGGCTGATGAACGAATAGGCAGACGAACTCATAGCGGCGAGATAGCCTTTGCGGGAGGTGTCGAGGAGGTTCTTCGTCACTTCAGGGGCGTTCGCCAGGCTGTGGACCAGGATGTCGATCTGGCCGAAATCGGCTTTGACTTGCTCGGCGACGTCGGAAACCGTATAGCCGGATAGTTCCGCATACCGCTTATTCTCTTTGACTTCCTGAGGAACGTCTTCCATTTTATCGAAAACGGCGTCGATCGGGTAGAGCTTCGAGTAGGTCATCAGCTCGCCGTTGCTCAGTTTGCGCGATTCGTCGAATTTCCCGTTGTTCCAGGAAGTGGTGAAGATTCTGACGATAGGAGCCCAGGTGCCGATCAGGATTTCAGCGCCCGCTTCCGCGAGAGCCTTGGCGATGGCCCAGCCGAAGCCCTGGTCGTCGCCGATCCCTACGATCAAAGCTTTTTTCCCTTTCAGATTGATTCCGAGCATAGATATCCTTCGTTTTGCGCCATTATTTATACCAAAACCCTGGCTAAAGCGGAAATGAAAATAAGGTGTTGTATATACACAAATGAATTCAAAAATTGGTTTCTGACTGCGTCGGGCAGCCACTGATTTTGATCCCGCCTGCATCGCTAAACTTTTTAAGTTTAGCTGCTTCGGCGCCGGCTTTGCCTGGCTCAAACTCAGGGCGCCTCCTTGTCATATTCCCAACTTTCAAATTCATTTATGTATAGTTTTTACTTGATAGGCTCTCTTGAATGGAATATATCTAGGACTGAAAGGGGAGATCAGCTCTATGCGCACAATTGCTATTGTCAACCAGAAAGGCGGTTCGGGAAAAACCACGACAGCCGTGAACCTCGCAGCGGCGCTCGCCGAGGCCAAGAAAAAAGTCCTTTTGGTCGACATGGACCCCCAGGCTTCAGCCTCCCTCTGGTACGGATTCAAGGAAAAAGGGAAAGGGCTCTTCGACATCCTCACGGAAGACGGCAAAATCGAAGACGCCGTTGAGAAAACCGAATTCGAACAGCTCCACATGATCCCTTCTTCCCAGCTCCTCGCCGGGGTCGAAAAGGCGCTCGCCAACGAGGTGGCGTCCGAGAGCATTCTCAAAAATAAACTGGAACTCGTCCCGAATAAACCCTGGGACTATGTACTGATCGACTGCCCGCCTACGCTGGGCATCCTCTCCCTCAACGCTTTAACGATGGCCAATGAAGTCCTGGTTCCCGTAGAAGCCCACGTCATGGCCCTCCACGGCCTGGTCCAGCTCCTGAAAACGATCAACGTCGTCAAGCAGCGCCTCAACCCAAAACTCGAGATCACTGGCATCCTCGCCTGCCGCGTCGACTACCGGACGAAGCACTCTCAAGAGGTTCTGGAGCAGCTCCGAAGCCGTTTTGAAGGAAAAGTTTGCACGTCTGTGATTCGGGAGAATATCCGCCTCGCGGAAGCCCCCCTCCACCTCAAGCCGATCACATCCTACGACCCCTCTTGCAACGGGTCGCACGACTACCGGAAATTGGCTCAGGAGATCATTGGGCAGGAGCAGCTTAGGGCGGTAGCGCCGCCAGCGGCGCCGCCTACTTCGCCGGTTTCGCCCGCTTAAGCGCTTTGCGTCGCCAACCCTCTGCAGTCAGAATGCGCTCCTGGGGAGCGGCCTGCGCCGGTTTAGCTTTTTTTTGAATTGTCTTTTTCTTTCTGAAGAAAATCATGCAATTACAATACATAACAATAGCGTCAAAGTCAAGATAGCTAATTTGCCGCTAAAATTAATTGTAATTACAGGTAGAAAATGGCCGCCGGAAGCAAACGGAGTTTGCTGCTGCGCCATTGGCGCAGCCAGCCTCGATTTCCGAGGCTGATTCCGGCGGCCTGTATTTTATCTTTCCTATCCTTAGGCTCGCATAGCGAGCCGTCATCCTGCCTATCCTGTTTTTCTTGCTGTGAACAAGTATCTTGGTAAAAGCTGAAACAGGATCATCCCGCCCCGAAGAACGAGACGCTCTTCGGAGGCCGGGATGGCATGATCAGGCATGATAAGAAAGATAGCAGGGCCCGTAGTTTATCCTTTTAGACTTCGGCGTTTTGAAGGCGGGTGATTGCAAAGCGGGCGAGGGCGCGGAAGGCCGGAGCGCCGCGCGTCGCCTGCTCGACTACATTGTCCCGGTTCAGCCCCCCGATTCCTTCAATCGCGATCCGGTCGACAAGATCCTGGGCGTTGGAAAGAACGACGGCAGTCTCATAGAAGAGATACGCCTCCGGCAGGAAAAGAAGGAAGAGAGTGATTTTCGGGATCAGAAGAAAAAGGATCGTGAAGGCCGCCGCTGCAGCGATGGCTGCGGTCTTTGCCATTTCGAGTTTGCTCTTCAAGTCGCGGCGCGATTGTTCTCTTTCTTCCGGGATCATGAGGCCGCGAAGCGAGTTTCCAATCGATTGGATGATATGAGCCATAAAGAACCTCTTTTTTTGAGCGGACACTATGCAAATCGCTCTGCTTAAAATGCAATTGCTTTTTCGATTGATTTATTGATAGATTGGTGGGAACTCAAAAGGTGTTGGCATGGTCAAAATGAAGGTTCGGTATCTCGGGGATTTGAGAACGGAGTGCATTCATGAAGCGGGAGCCCGGATCGAAACCGACGCGCCGAAAGACAATATGGGAAGCGGGGAAATGTTCTCTCCGACCGATCTCGTGGCGGCGAGCCTCTCCACCTGCATGATGACCCTCATGGCCATCGCCGCGCGCAAAATCGGCGTCGACCTGAAGGGGTGTTCGGCGGAAGTCGAAAAGCAAATGGCCGATACCGCGCCGCGCCGGGTTGGCAAAATCATCGTCCGCTTCCGCTGCCCGCTGACGCCTAGCGCCATCGAACGCGAAAAGCTCGAAAAGGCCGCCGCCCAGTGCCCGGTCCACTACAGCCTCCATCCCGACATCAAGCTCGAATACGATTTCGTATGGGGACTCTGACCGTTGCGCTACCAGAATCTTAAATCGTTCCAAAAGCATCTTTCCAGCGCAGCCCCGAACAACCTCTGCCGCGTCTATCTGGTTGCCGTTCCGGATGATTTCGAACGGGCCTCTGCGCTCGACGCGATCCTTTCCTGCCTTTCTACTCCAGACACGTTTCCTACCCGCTTCAGCGGAACCGATTTTTCGCTCCGCGATCTCCTCGACGCGCTCCAAAGCCCTTTTCTGCTCGGCGGCGATCCGATCGTCGTTCTCGACGAAATGGAAAAAGCCCCGAAAAAAGAAATCGAAACGCTCCTCCGCACGCCCATTTCAGGAGGCTATCTGCTCCTCGGCTCGCGCGCCAAAACGCCTCACGCCGCCGCGATCGAAAAGCAGGGCGTCGTCCTTGATCTGACCGACGAAAAACCGTGGGACAAGGAAAAGCGGCTCGGCGAACAGCTTGCGGAAAGAGCCCAAAACGCAGGCAAGAGGCTTGCGCTCGACGCGCTCCAGCTCCTCCTCGAGCGGATGGAGAAGGACGCCGCCGTTCTCGAATCGGAAATCGATAAACTCATCTGCTACGCGGGAGACCGCCCCTCGATCGAACGGAGCGACGTTTTAGCCGTCTCCGCTCCAAGCCGCAGCCACACTCTCTGGCAAACGGCCGACGATGTGATTTGGGACGGGAAGGAATTTCCACCTCTCGACTCATCCTCTTTCCACGCGCTGCTCCCTCTTTTGCGCTCGCAGCTTTCGATTGGACTGAAACTTTCCGCGCTCATCGAAGGGAAAGTGCCCGCAGACGAGTGGAGCGGATACCTTCCCAAAATGTGGCCGAAGGCGCTCGAGAAAAAAGCCTCCGCCGCAGCTCGCCTCGGCTCCGCCTATTTTAAAAAAGCGCTCGAGAAACTCTTCGAGATCGAGCTGCTCTCCCGCAGCCAGTCGAGCCAAACATCGGCTCTCCTCGACCTCTTCCGGAGCTGCCTCCATGTCCGGTAAACTGCTCCTTCTGCCCAATCTGCTCGACGAGAGCCAGCCGCATGAACTCTATTTGCCGGCAGGCGTAGGAGCCGCGGTGAAAACGGTCAACGGACTCATCGCCGAAAGCGAAAAAGCGGCGCGCCGCTATCTGCGCCGTTTCCTGCCGCACGACGAAATGGCCCGCATGCCGCTCAAAACGCTCAATGAACATACGCAGGAAAAAGAACTCGACGATTTTCTCGCCCCTTTATTGCAGGGCGAAACATGGGGACTGATTTCCGACGCAGGGCTTCCGTGCGTCGCCGATCCGGGAGCGCCGCTTGTGTGGCGTGCGCGGTTGAACAACATTCCCGTCGAAACGTTCGCCGGCCCCTCTTCGATTTTGATGGCGCTGCAGCTCTCGGGATTCTGCGGACAGAGATTTTCTTTTCACGGTTATCTGCCGAGAGACGGAGCCGAACTTGAATTGAAAATCAGAGAGCTGGAGAAACGCTCGCGGAACGAAACCGAAATCTGGATCGAAGCGCCGTACCGCTCGCAGAAAATGCTCGAATTATTGAAACAGATTTTATCTCCGCACACCAAACTTTGCGTCGCCGCAAGCCTCACTTTGCCGACGCAGAAAGTCGTATCCCAAACAGTTTCAAAATGGAAACACCATTCGCTCGTTTTAGAAAAAGAGCCCGCCGTTTTTTTGCTTGACTCCCATCCGTAGATCCTCCAATAAGAAGTTTAATTATCAAACTGGAGATCTGCATGATCAAGAGCGGAAAAAAGGTTTCGATCGAGTACACAGTGTTTTTGGAAGACGGGACGCAGATCGACAGCAATGTCGGCGAAGATCCGTTGGTTTTCGTTTTGGGAACCCATCAGGTTTTTCCCGCTCTCGAACAGGCGCTCCTCGGCCTTAAAATCGGCGACACGAAACAGGTGACGCTCCGCGCCGAAGACGCATACGGCCCGATCCTCACCGACGCCTTCAAAGAAGTCGACGCCGAAGCCGTTCCCGCTCCGTTCCGCTACGCTGGCGCAGTCCTCGGCGTGCAAGATCCTTCCGGCGGCGTCTATCCGATCCGCGTCCACGAACTCAAAGGGGAAAAAATCGTCCTCGACTTCAACCATCCGCTGGCAGGAAAAGCGCTTCGCTTCAGTCTCAAAGTGGTGAATGTAGCTTAAATGATTTCCTCTGCGACGCTGTCGTAGAGGAGCATTCCCTGGCTCGTCAGATAAATGCGCGCCCCTTCTTGAAAGAGAAGCGAGGCGCGCTTCAGTTTTTCGAGAGCTTCGATTGTTTCTTCCGGAAGCTGGGGAAACGAACTTAAATCAACTCCCGCCGCCGTCCTGAGCTGCACAGCGAGCAGCTCCTTCAGATCAGCAGGGTAGGGGAGCCTCTCTCGGAAATCGACCGGCGATTTTCCCTCTTTGAGCAGCTTATCGTAGCGGTGGATGTTGGCGATATTCCGGTAGCGTTCTCCATTCCAGTAGCTGAACGCCGAAGGGCCGAACCCCAAAAAGGGGCGCCCTGTCCAGTAGCCCAAATTGTGGCGCGATGCAAACCCTTCCTTCGCAAACGCCGAAATTTCGTAGCGCTTCAGCCCGACCCGCTCCAGCGTCTCGAGCGCGCGCTGCAGGAGCCGGAAACTCATTTCGCTCCCCGCCGTTTTCACCTTCCGCTTGTGAAACGCCGTATGCGGCTCGATCGTCAGATTGTAAAGCGAAAGATGCTGCACTGAGAGTTCGGGAAGCTGTTCGAGAGAATAGGCCCAGCTCGCTTCGGTCTGCTCGGGCAGATCGTACATCAAATCGATCGAGATGTTTTCAAATCCGCTCCGCTTCGCCGCGAAAATCGCCTCTTTGGCTTTTTTCGCCGTGTGCGCCCGTTCCAGCGTTTCGAGAGAACGGTCGTCAAGCGATTGAACTCCGAGGCTGATCCTGTTCGCCCCCATCTTGCGGAAGCGCGCAAACAGCTCCTCGCTTCCCTCTTCGGGATTCGCCTCGATCGTGATTTCGCAATCGGGCAAAAGAGAGACTCCGCTGCCTCTGATTTCCCGCAGCAGCGACTCGATCCCTTCCGGAAACAGGCTGGGCGTTCCCCCGCCGAAATAGATCGAGGCGATCTGTTTTCCTGCCCAAAGCGGGCGGAGCAGATTCCATTCCCGGAGCAGCGCCTCTTTCAAAATCTCTCGGAAGAGGGCGCGGTTCGGGATCACATAGAAGTGGCAGTAGGGGCACTTCTTCGTGCAGAAAGGGATGTGGAAATAAAGCGAGATCACCAATTGTCGGAATCGGGGTCTTCGAGGATGCCGCGCTTCCAGCGGTTCCGGTCGGAAAAGGGATCTTCGTCCTCTTCTTCTTCGGAAAGGGTCGATTCCTCTTCGCCCGTCGCTCCGCCGCCGCCGCCTTCGGTCTCTTCTTCGGAGATCGTCTCCATGTCGTAGGCTTCGGTCTCCATATCGAGACCAGCGTCGGTCATGTTGTCGCCCATGTCCATGTCGGGCAGCGTGTGGGGTTCGGCGTAAGCCTGTCTCGCAGGGGAGCGCTTCGGCGTCACGTACTCTTCCATCTCGCCGCTTTCTTTCATGAAGCGGAGCCGCTCTTTCTCTTCGTCGATCTTCGTCTTCAGGGAGCGGATCTCTTCCTTGTGCTTGTCGACATCCTTTTTAGGAACAAGCCCCAGGTTCATCCACTGCTCAAGGTCTTCGAGTTCTGTTTCCAGTTTCTTTAGTCGTTCGCTCTTAATATTCATTGCCTTTCCCAAAATACGCGGATCGCCGCATCGATTACTAGTCTTCTTTTCCTATCCTACAGCCTGATAAATTGTAAAATTATTTTTTACCATCTGCCGATTTTTTAAAATCTAAATAAGGACGGAGAGAGGTTTTTACTCCAAATCGCCATTTTGAACAAGCAAATTTCTGTTTGTCCTTCCGGGAGGGGAGATCGGACTATATATGTAATGGGTTTGCCATTATAATACAGCACAA
>CAYPZU010000010.1:0-15552 GCA_964415395.1 uncultured bacterium | reverse complement strand
TGATCATTTTGTCGAGATTGCGCCGCAAGCGGCGTACATTTTTGCAAATGGGCTTGAAGTGGACAACCGCTCAGCGACGCTTGTCCGCGTCCTCTTCGATGCGGCCGACCGCCGTCTTGACTACGAATATTACAACGGACGCGGGGACAAAGTCACAACGAATGCCCTATTCGGCCCCCGTGTGAGGAAAATCGAAATTCACGACTCTCCCCTCAGGGTTTTGGATCTTCGGTTTTTCGCTTAAGGAGTGTGCTTGGTATTTGGATTGTCGATGTTGATATCTGGATAGTGAGTCCGGAACGCCTGGAGCATTTTGCTGAGGGTTTGGGCTTCAGGGAGAAACCCGGTTTCAAGGCCGTTTTTCAGCGTGGCTATGTGATAGTTCTCAAGTGCCGTTCTGAGTTCCTGGCACTTTTTGACCTCTTTTTCTGTGAATGCGGGATCTCCCACGATTTTCGTGAAAACGAGAGTGCATTTTTCAGCAGTCAGACTATGAGGGTTATAGTTGACCATAACCGCCCTAAGGTAAGGGAGTTCTATTCTCGTTTGGGGGGCATGAACAATTCCCATCGGTTCCATTTCTGTTCCTGCCGCTTTTACTGGCGATGCCATTAGATTTCTCCTTTATAAATATTATACACAATCTTTGGATATACTTAATTAAATATTTATTTAATCTATCTACATTATAGTTAACTATTAGTGATAAATTTCACAATCAATTTAAAATCAACATCTTAGAAAATCTTGTGCGTGTATGGCTTGGGACCAGAGCAAAGAGGGTGGTTCATCTTTGCCGCTTTTTGCGGTTCGGGTCTTCCTATATCGTTCCATCGTTCACTCTGCTGCTCAACCGCGAGTGTCATCGGCATCGCAGGACAAACGATAGGAACGATTTAACGATTTCAACGATGGGGGGCAGCCATAAAATTCATAGGCTCCCGCCCCCATCCTGATTCTTGTTCATTCCTCTGCGCCGATCTCTTTTTAGAAGGGGAATTCCTCTCCAAGCAAGGGCGATTTTTAGCTATGGAATAATTTTGTCGATTCGTTTTGGCTGGATGTGCTATGCGGAGAGTTTGGAGGCCCTATGCCCGAATTTCCCGGCCATGCGCAGATCGCCAACATCGCGCTGATCGAAGAGCTGTACCAGAAGTATCTTTCCGACCCCGAGAGCGTCGATCTCTCGTGGCGCCATTTTTTCGAGGGGATCGATTTCGGAGCCTATCTCTTTAAACGGGGCCAGCAGCCCCAGGGCATCGACCGCTCTGCGCTCCGGATCGCCCACCTCGTCCACGCTTACCGGAAATACGGCCATCTCGAAGCCCGCTTCAACCCGCTCGACTTTTCTGAAAAGCGCGCCTCCGAACTGAGCCTGGAAAACCTCGGCTTTTTCGAGGCGGAGCTGAATGAAACGTTTCCGACGATGGGTTTCTGCGGCAAAGAAGAAGCGCCTTTAAAAGAGATCATCGCCGCTCTGAAAGAGGTCTACTGCAGCCGGATCGGATTCGAATTCAAAGATCTCACCGACCCGAAGCTTGAAGCCTGGATCCAGCAGCAGATCGAACCGAAGCTCCACATCGAGCCGTCGATCGAAGAAAAGCACCAGATTCTGGAGTGCCTCAACAAGTCGGAAGTGCTCGAATCGTTCCTCCACACCAAATATGTAGGCCAAACCAGATTTTCGCTTGAAGGCGGCGAGACGGCGATCCCGCTTCTCGCAGAAATGATCCACGTCGGAGCGGAAGAGGGGATCGGGGAATTTCTGATTGCGATGGCCCACCGCGGAAGGCTCAATGTCCTCGCCAATATCTTAAATAAGCCTCTGCCCGTTCTTCTCGAGGAATTCGAGGACGACACCAGCCTCTCGTTCGAAGGGAACGACGACGTCAAATACCACATGGGATTCACAGGGGAATTTCCAACCCGCTCAGGGAAAAAGATCGCCGTCTCGATGGCCGCCAACCCCTCGCATCTCGAATCGGTCGATCCGGTCGCGGCCGGCATGGTCAAAGCAAAGCAAATCAAGAAAAAAGACCCCTCCGTCTGCCCGATCGTGATCCACGGCGACGCCTCGATCGCAGGGCAGGGAGTCGTCTACGAGACGCTTCAGCTCTCGAATCTCCCGGCTTATTCTGTCGGCGGGACGCTCCACCTCGTCATCAACAATCAGATCGGCTACACCACGCTCCCTGAAGAGGACCGCTCCACCCGCTACTGCACCGATATCGCCAAGACGTTCGGCGCTCCCGTCTTTCACATCAACGCCGAAGATCCCGAAAGCTGCCTTCTCGCTGCGCGGCTCGCCGCCCAGATCCGGCAGCGGTTCCATTGCGACGTCTTCCTCGATCTCTATTGCTACCGGAAATACGGCCATAACGAAGGGGACGAGCCCTCTTACACCCAGCCGCTCCAGTACAAACTGATCCGCTCCAAAAAATCGATCCGGCAGCTCTATTACGAGCAGCTCCTTTCAGCGGGCCACCTGGAGCAGAAAATGGCCGAAGCTCTCGAAGCGAATTTCAAGGAGTCCCTCAAGAAAGCCCTTTCCGAAGCGCAGGCCAAAATTGAGAAGAAAAGCTCCAGCGCGCCCCATCCCAAACGGGAAGCGGAAAAGGTCTCAACCGGAGTCGAAGAACAAAAACTCCGCGCGGTCTTCGAGCTTTTCTGCGCCGTTCCCTCCGATTTCAAGCTCCATCCCAAGCTCCAGAAGTGGCTGCAGGACCGGCTCGCCTCCCTCTCCGGCTCGATCGACTGGGCGGGAGGGGAGTGCCTCGCCGTCGGCTCGCTCCTGAAAGAAAATATCTCGATTCGCCTCGCGGGCCAAGACTCGCAGCGGGGCACATTCAGCCAGCGCCACCTGATCTGGATCGACAATGAAACGGGAAAATCGTTCTGCCCCCTCTGCCGTATCGACGGCGGCGCCTGCACCGTCGTCAATTCGCCCCTCACCGAATACGCCGGCCTCGGCTTCGAATACGGCTACAGCCTTTCTGCGCCGAACGATCTCGTGATCTGGGAAGCGCAGTACGGCGACTTCAACAACGGCGCGCAAATCATCATCGACCAATACATCGCCAGCGCGGAACAGAAATGGAACACCCCCTCTTCTCTGGTTCTTCTCCTCCCTCACGCATATGAAGGGGCGGGGCCCGAACACTCCTCGGCCAGGCTCGAAAGATTCCTGCAGCTCTCGGCCAACGACAACATGCGGATCGCCAACGCCTCGACGCCCGCGCAGTATTTCCACCTCCTCCGCCGCCAGGCGCTTGCCCCTGAGAAAAAACCGCTCGCCGTCTTCACTCCGAAAAGCCTGCTCCGCTCTCCCGCCTGCACCAGCAAGCTCGCCGACTTCACAAAAGGCTCTTTTCAGGAAGTGCTCGACGACCCCCTGCCGCCGAAAGCGTGCAAACGGCTCCTTTTCTGCTCCGGGAAAATCTTTTTCGAACTCTTTGCTGAGCGGGAAAAACGGAAACGCTTCGACGTCGCCCTCATCCGGATCGAACAGTTCTATCCGCTCAAAATCGACCAGATGAAGAAAATCATCGCGAAATACCCCGGCTTTACCGACTGCTGCTGGGCTCAGGAAGAGCCGGAGAATATGGGCGCCTGGAATTTCATCGGCCCCTATTTGCAGGCCGTCTTGCCGAAGGGGATCCCGCTCCGCTATGTGGGACGCCCCGCGAACGCAACTACCGCCACCGGCTCGCATAAGAAACATAAACAGGAGCAGCAGGCGCTCCTCGAATCTGCATTCCTCCAGGTGATTCAATGAAAATCGAAATCAAAATCCCTTCCATGGGCGAATCGGTCGTCGAAGCGACGATCGGCGCCATTTTAAAACCCTCCGGTTCCTCTGTCCGCGCTGACGAAGAGATCCTCGAGCTGGAAACCGACAAAGTGAATCAGGTTCTCTACGCTCCCGCAGCCGGGCGCCTTGAGCTCTCCGTCAAATCGGGCGACACCGTCAAAGTGGGGCAGGTGATCGGCACCGTCGATTCTTCCGCTGCAGCTCCCGCTCCCGTTGAGGGAAAACCGAAACCTGCGGCTGCGCCTGCGCCCGCTCCTCAGCCCAAAGCCGAACCGAAAACAAACCTCCCTCCTGTCCGCAAAAAAGCGGACGACGTCCTCAAAGAAATGTCTCAGCCCATCGTCCCAAAAGAGCCGCCCAAAGCGCCTAAAACCTCCTCGCGCGAAACCCGCTCCAAAATGACCAAGCTCCGCAAAGTGATCGCGCAACGGCTCGTCGAAGTGAAAAACCAGACCGCCATGCTCACTACCTTCAATGAAATCGATATGAGCGCCGTCATGCAGGTACGAGAAAAAGAACGGGAGAATTTCGAGAAAAAGCACGGCGTGCGCCTTGGCTTTATGTCGTTTTTCATCAAAGCGGCCATCAAAGCGCTCCAGGAATTCCCCAGCGTCAACGCACGGATCGACGGAGACGAGATCGTCTATCATCACAGTTTCGACATGAGCATCGCCGTCACCACTGACAAAGGACTCATGGTTCCCGTGATCAGAAACGCGGAAAACCTCTCCTACGCTGAAATCGAAAAAGCCCTCAAAACCCTCGCCGAAAAAGCCCGCACCGGAACGATTTCAGTCGACGAGCTGCAGGGCGGCACCTTCACCATCACCAACGCAGGCCAGTTCGGATCGCTGTTATCGACTCCCATCGTCAACCCGCCGCAAAGCGGCATTCTCGGCATGCACGCCATCCAGAAGCGCCCTGTGGCCGTCAACGATCAGATCGTCATCCGCCCGATGATGTACGTCGCGCTCAGCTACGACCACCGGATCATCGACGGCAAAGAAGCCGTCCTCTTCCTCATGCACATGAAGAAGAACCTCGAAGAACCCGCAAGACTGCTACTGGATTTATGAACACCTACGATGTTGTTGTCATTGGTTCTGGACCGGGGGGCTACGTCGCCGCGATCCGCTGCGCCCAGCTCGGGCTGAAAACCGCCTGCATCGAAAAAGGAAAAACCCTCGGCGGAACATGCCTCAACGTCGGCTGCATCCCCTCGAAAGCGCTTCTCCACTCCTCCGAACTCTTTTGGCAGATGCAGGAAAACGACCACGGGATCTCCACCTCCAATCTCTCCTATGATTTTGCCAAGATGATGCAGCGCAAACTCGATGTTGTCGCCGGTTTCACAAAAGGAATCGAAGGGCTCTTCAAAAAGAACAAAGTTGAGTGGATCCAGGGCGAAGCGCGCCTCAAAACCGCAAACCAGATCGAAGCCACAGGGCAAACCATCGAGGCTAGGCACATCATCCTCGCCACTGGCTCTGAACCCATCTCCCTTCCTTTCCTCCCGTTCGACGAGAAAAAAGTCCTCTCTTCCACCGGCGCGCTCGCGCTCGCCCAGGTTCCCAAAAAGCTCCTCGTCGTCGGAGCCGGCGTGATCGGCGTCGAACTCGGCTCCGTCTACCGCAGGCTCGGCTCCGAGGTCGTCTACATCGAATTCCTCGACCGGATCTGCCCCGCTTTCGACTCCTCTCTCTCGAAAGGACTCCAGAAAAGCCTCACTGCGCAAGGGATGGCCTTCCACCTCTCCCATAAAGTCGTCAAAGCCGACCTCTCGAAAGGAGTTGATCTCACCGTCCAGGGACCCTCGGGAGAAACCCATTTCACCGGGGACGCCGTCCTCGTCGCCGTCGGCAGAAAACCCTATTCCCAGAACCTCGGCCTCGAAACCGTCGGCATCCAGAAAGATCCGAAAGGGTTCGTCCAGATCGACGCCTCGTTCCGCACGAGCATCCCGAACATCTTCGCGCTCGGCGATCTAGTCGACGGCCCCATGCTCGCCCACAAAGCCTCCGAAGAGGGGATCGCGGTGGCCGAACTCATCGCCGGCCACACCCCCGAGATCAATTACCTCGCCATCCCCAACGTCGCTTACACCCACCCGGAAGCTGCCGCCGTCGGCCTCACCGAGGAAGAAGTCAAAGCCCGCGGCATCCCGTACAAAGCCGCCCAGTTTCCGTTCAAGGCCAACTCGCGCGCCCGCTGCATGGGCGACGACGACGGCTTCGTCAAAATCATCGCGGAAGCCTCTGCCCGCCGCATTCTCGGCGTCCACATCCTTGGCCCCCACGCCTCCGAGCTCATCGCCGAGGCCGTCCTCGCCGTCAAGCTCGGCGCCACCGCCGACCAACTCGCCGACACCTGTCACGCCCACCCGACCCTCTCCGAGTCGCTCAAAGAAGCCGCGCTCGCCCTCTTCAAATCCCCCATTCATATATGAGTGAGACCGTTGATAAATCCATTCGGGCTCAAATCCGGGTTTTCTTTGCTGGATTCGAATTTTCTGCAAATCGCCTATAATGAGCCACATATGTCTGATTTGCAGAAAATCGAACCGGCTTTGAAATCATCGAATTTGCGCAGCGAAGCAATATACCAACGGTCTCATAAATGATTCTTTTTGGTAGAATGAAACTATGAGAAAGCGGAAGTTCAGCCCCAGGATGAGGTCTCGGATCCTCTCCATTTTAAAAAAGAACGGAGTGAGGAAGGCGTCTCTCTTTGGGTCTTATGCCCGTGGAGAGGCGACCCAGAAAAGCGATATTGATCTTCTGGTTGAATTTAAAGGGAAGACAAAAGATCTTCTCGATCATGTTTGTCTGGTGCAGGAATTAGAAGAAGCTCTGAAGTGCAAAGTCGATGTTTTGACCTACAAGTACATTCATCCTTCTATTAAGAAACAAATCCTTGCTGAACAGGTTCGAATTTTGTGAAGCCCGATCCTGCCGCGTTCTTACATCACATATTGAGCAGCATCGAGCTCATTGAAGAGTATTTATATCGAGTTTCTGAGCGGAAGTTTAAGAATTCTCCAGGTACGCAAGATCAGGTTATGTAACGACTTATGATTATTGGAGAAGCTGTTAAAAACATGCCCGAAGCAGTTCGGAAAAAGCACCCAGAAGTGCCGTGGAAAGCAATTGCAGGAATGAGAGACGTTCTGATCCATCAATATTTTGGAGTTGATATGGATGAAGTTTGGCGCATTCTGAAAATTCGCTTGCCGATCTTGAAAAAACAAATACAAGAGATCTGCGGAAATCGGCTCTCCGGACATTGACTCCCCGTTCCTATTTAAGCGAGCCAGTCGTTTTTTTCGATCTCTGCGCTGAGTCTCTTCAAAAACTTGATCGAACAAATTGACCGAGCTAGATAAAGAATAGGATGTGCGAATAGGCTGCAAATGCATCGAGACTCTTTCGCAAGATCTTCTCTATAAACAAGATCCGCTATCTTCGGACAAATGTGCATTCCGAATGCATATTTGTCCAGAATCAACCGTGGAATAAAAGGGTTTTTTAACCCACCTATAATTAGGCGCTTATGTGAATTCTGCACAAATGTCCACTAAAAATGGACATTCGTGTAAAATAGGGTTATGGACCAAGACCCCCTTTATCGATTCCCGGTTCCCTTCATCACCTCCCAGGCGTTGCTTGGATGTTTAGCGGGGTATAAGAAACCGAGGGATTGGATCGCCCGCAAAGTAAAAAACGGCGAACTCATACGGATCAAAAACGGTCTTTTCCTGATCGCGGTTCGGATTCAAAGAGGGGAGTCGATCCCGTTTGAGCAGTTAGCGAACATTCTCTATGGCCCCTCATATGTAAGCCTTGAGTCGGCTCTCTCTTATTACGGAGGATTTATCCCTGAGCGCGTAGTCCAATTGACGTCCGCAACCTTAAAAAGGGATAAAGAGTTTGCAACGCCGCTCGGAGTCGGATTCCGCTATTTTTCACTTTCGCCGGATCGGTATGCCATAGGCATCAAGCACAAAGCAGGTTCTGTAGAAAAGGGAGGCTTTTGGATAGCGACTCCAGAGAAAGCTCTTGCCGACCTCGTTCATTTCCGATGCCAGGGACTCGATCTCGATGAATTGAAAATCGACTTGCTCGAAGGAAGAAGGATTCCTGTCGAAAGTCTGAAAAATCTAGACCGGGCGGATCTTGGAAAAATCACCGAAGCATACCAATCGAAACCCGTTGTACTTCTTAACCGAATCGTGAGCGATTTATGAACCTATCCGCAAATTATAACGTCGGTCTTCGGAAACTTTTTGGTCCCAGCGCCCCGAAACGGGATCGCAAAAATTTTCTCGAATCCCTAAACCCTCTGCTTTGCGGATAGATTCATGATGCTAGACCCCCATATCCAGTTGATGATCCAAAAATATGGAAACCGTCCTCTTTCAGACCTTGATAAGCTGCGGGAGATTTTACAGCAGGTCGCTTTGCTTGGGTTATCGAGAGCAAAGTTTTTTGAAAAGGCCGCTTTCTATGGAGGCACCGCTCTTAGAATCCTCTTTGGACTCGATCGATTCAGTGAAGATTTGGACTTTACTCTTTTGGCCCGGAATCCCCGTTTTGATTTCGATCCCTATCTCGAAAGCATGCGGCAGGAAATCGTCTCTTTCGGATTTGACCTTTCTGTAGAGAAAAAAGAAAAGACGAAGGAAACGGGGATTGTTTCAGCGTTTTTAAAAACGAATACGTTCCAGCTGTTATTGTCGTTGGGAAAAAAAAGCGGCCATCCCGATCAGAAGCTGACGATAAAGCTCGAGATCGATGTGGATCCTCCGCTTGGATTTCGGACCGAGCCCAAACTAGTTCCTGAACCGGTTCCTTTTTATGTTCTCGCTCTCCAGCCTCCCGATCTGTTTGCCGGAAAAATGCACGCAGTTCTTTTCAGAAATTGGAAGAATCGGGTCAAGGGAAGGGATTGGTATGACCTTATTTGGTATATTAAAAATGGAATTCCTTTGAATCTGGCCCACCTGGAAGAGAGAATGAAGCAGCTGAGTCATTATCCTGAAAACAGCGCTCTGACGCAGAAAATATTCTTTCAGCTCCTGAATGAAAAAATAGAGAAAATCAACTGGTCATTGGCAGCGGACGATGTAAGAGCCTTTGTGCCGGATCCCAAACTTCTTGATTTATGGTCTGCCCCCTTTTTCAAAGATCTCGCTCGGAGGATACAGATTGAGACCGTTGAGTAAATCGATGTTTGACTATTCCGCAAACCGTTGCGGAATAGTCGGGAGGGTGTTTTTGCGCGGGGGGGGGGTGACAAAAGAAATTTTAAAAAATAATTTCATGCCCCCGCCGAGAGGCGGGGGAGGGGAAATTAGTAGCCGTGGGAGGTGCCGCAGCCGCAGGAAGACTTGACGTTCGGGTTGGTGATCTTAAACCCGGCGCCTTGCAGGCCGTCGACGTAGTCGATCACGGAACCCATCAACCGCTCGGCCGACTTCTGGTGGATGTGGATCTCGACCCCGGAGGATTCCAAAACCAGATCTCCCGGCTTCGCTTTTTCCGAGTAGTCAAGGAAATATTCGAAACCGCTGCAGCCGGCAGCCCGTTCGCCGAAGCGGAGGCCCCATCCCGATTTCCCTTCTTCCGCCAGAATGTCCAGGAATTTCTTGGCAGCGCGGGGGGTGACTGTAATCGTGGAGCGGTCTTCTTTTTCGGCCAAAACGGCGTTGAGGCTTTTCAGAAGGTCTTCGAGATCTTCTTCGCCCATCCCGTGTCCCAATATCCCTGCCTCGATCGTCTCCCAGGTGGAAGCGCTGCAGCCCACGCAATGGAGGCCGCGGTTGGTCATCTCTTGAGCCAGTTTTTGGGCTTTGCTCGGGAAGCGCTTGAACACTTCCTCAATGGTCATATCGCGGGTAATGGTCTGTTCCATGGGGCCTTAAAATTAAAATTTGATTTTTACGCAGCCGCCCTTGATCCGGCATTGGCAGGCGAGGCGCTCCCGATCCAGCTCTCCCAGGAAATCGGCTTCCGCCTGGTTGAACTCGGTCAGGTTTTCCATGCCATCGGTGACTTCGATGACGCAGGTGCCGCAAACCCCTTCCGTGCAAGCGAAGGGGACTCCGGCCTGTTCGCAGGCTTCTGCGATCGGGGAGTCGTCGGGGAGGGTTGCTTCTTCCTGGGTGTCTTCAAAAATGATCTTTGCCATAGGGACGGGTGGTGAATTTTCGAATTACTATACCCGACCCCAGGCAAAATTGACAAGAGTTCCCTCTGTCAAATAATCCTTTTAATCGCTCTCGGAGGCAGCGCTTTCTTCATAAACCTGCTTTTCGGCGAGCAGCTCGTGGGCGGTCATTTTCAGGGTGGCGATTCCCTCAGGGAACCCGACCTCGATCATCAGGTCGTTGAGATGGGACAGCTCTGTCTTGAGGTGGTCTACAAGGCTCTCCAGATAAGCGACTTTCTTATTGGCATCCATGGATAACTCCAGGTTTTATTAAAATAATTATTATTAACCTATTTACTATACTCTCATTATATATGCAGAGCATCAATTTATCAAACGCAACTAAATGTTATATAAAAAAATATTTTAATTATGTTTTTAACTATATAATTTAAAATTTATTGATATAACTATTTAATTTAAATTTGTTTAATGTTGAAATATAACGTTAACTGAATTAAAATATTCATGAATTAAAACTAAACAATAACAATTAAAAACATATAATATTCCACTTTTGGAGATAGTAATATGAGTACAAGATTAGAATTCGAAGCAACTACCGGCCTTGGTTTGACGGCTGGAAAACAAGCTTCTCAGCCTGTCGAAACCGACGCAACCATCTCGCGACTTCCCCCGTCAACGACCGGCGACGCCGATACTGGCTCAATGACCACGCCCGACGGCAAAACCCGCTCCGTTGCCCGCTGCATGTGGCAAGACCACGTCGCCGCTGACTTCGTGAGAGCGAACGATTTAAGAAAATCGGGCGATCTCAAGGGATCGTTCAAAACAGGCTTCGTGGCAGCTCTTAAAGCGATCGGCGCCTTTGTTGCAACAGTATTTGGTACGATTGCAGCTGGCGTCGTGTTCTGGAAAGACGCTCCTAAATCTTGGGACCGTTCGAAAGCTGTAGAAGTCCTCGATGCCGATACTCTGCCCCAAGGCGAGCCATTAGTTTCCGATTCTAGAACTCAGCCAGGTTTGGATACTGTCTTAGAAGACGGCGTTCCAGGCGGCGACGAAGGCGACGACGAAACGTCCTCCGTAGGCTCAGCTGCAGAGTTAGTTGATGCAGTTCCTCAAGGCAAACAGCATTCCAACACACCAGTCAGCAGATCTCGCAGATCGTCTGTTGATCAAGCCGAGATTGTTGTATCGCAAGCCGGTGTTTCTGGCTCCGCAGTAGCGACTCAAGCGCCTGACAAGAAAGCCCTCAAAGCCGCCGCGAAAGCCCAGAAAGCAGCTGATGAAGCTGTTGAAAGAGCAAGCGTTACGAGCACGCTCCTTGGAGAAATTACGAAACGAGCTCCTTCTAAACTCGATATCGAGCAGGTGAAAAAACAGATCGCAGGCTCTGTAGGCAAGATGGTAAAAGCTTACAAAGAAGCTTCGAAGGCTAATGCCGGGAAGCCGAATCTGAATGCCCATCTCGGAAACGTTGAGGCCACTCAGATCGCCAAGCAGGTAGCTGCTCAGCTGATTGGGTCTGCTAATTCCTCTGATGATGTCTTGGCTCTCCATAGAGCGCTGAAAGAAGTCGCTGAAGACAAGGGCGGAAGCGAGAAGTTCGTTCAACTCACAAGAGTGATTCCTGGCGAATATTATCCTACTACTCTCGCTGACGAAGTCGTCCGTGTGGTTAATGAGCAGGGACTCATGCCAGCTCTTCTAACTCATATGAAACGCGACGTCGCGGCCAACTACGACGGCACGCCTGAGTCTGCTTTGAATGTTTCTGAACAAGCGATGAAGAATTTGAAAATTGCAGCTCGGAGAGGGATTTTCGCACCTAATCAAGTCGATGCCGTTCGCCAAACAATTGCGTATAAATTTGCTGCCGCTTGCGAAGAAGCTTTGGTAGAAAATCTCCAAACCCAAGATCCGAAGACCGCCTATGCCGCTTTTGAAGCTAGTATGAACGAAGCGGTTCGTGCAGGCCTTCTGACTGAAGCAGAGGTTCAGGGGATTCTTGAAAACGTTCAAGGGAACGAAGACATTCAAGCCATCATGGTTGCTAGCGCAGTCCGGACGATTGTAGCTAAGCCAGCAGCTGATGACGAAGATCTTTCCGCTGTAGCGGCAGCTGTCGCTCCAGGACACCTCGCTGAAGATGAAGAATTCCTCTCGAGCGTAGTTCAGCAAGTCACAGCGATTCGCGCAAGCGAAGCAGAACTGACTGCGAAAGCATTGCAGTTTGCTGAAGCTCGCAGGAAAAGAGCTTTGACTGACGCACTCCGTACCTGGAGAACGAATGCAGCTGAACGAACGCAGCAAAAGAAAGCAGCAGTTGAACAGGAAGCGCTGAGAGCGACTCAGGAAGCAGCTCGGGTTCATGAGGAACAGCAGGCTCAGCTTCTCGCTGCTTTTGATGCGCAGATGAAGCCTGTCGAAACAGCTCAGGCACTTCTGCAGCAAAATATTGAACTGCTGAATGGCTCTCTCGTAAGACAAGATCAACTGAGAGGGGAAATTACTCGAATCGGGGATCAGCATGTTCAAATCCCGGTTGTAGAGATTACGGGAGGGTCTGGTCGAATTACATCTTTGCAAACTGTCACTGTGAAAGAAGCTTTTGTCGAGATCGACAAGCTCTATCAACGTGTTTTTGCGGATAATTCCGGCATTCCGAAATCCAAACAAGGTACCCTGTGGGCGCGTTTAATGGAGAAAAACGGAGCGCTCGACGCAGCTTCCAAGGCAGAGGGAGAATATTCTGGCAAACTTAGGGAAGTACGTGAGCTAGTCACTACGATCGTTGAACAGCGTAAAGCTGTATGGCAATCGCTTGATGCCCTTCGGAAATTGATTCAGCCCTACGGCGAATTCCATGCTGCGAACATCGGCAAGCTCGATGCTGACAAGCAAGGTGCTGTAAACAAACGTTTAGAAGATGTGCAACACGGGTTGGCGGCTCAGACGGAAATCATCCAGCAAATCGGTGTAGATAACGATGCCGAAGAGCCGGTGCAATCTTTTGAGAGTGTAAGATTGAATGGTCTCTTTGGAGATGGCGCTGACGAGAGAGATCTCTTCGGTGATGGTAGCGGTCTACCTCCAGTGAGAGATAGAGCGAACAGCGTATTTGCTCCTGCTGGAAAGCCGATCAGCTCTTCTAGAACTGGATTGTCTCTTGCAGAGGTGGATCCTTCAGAAGATCCGCTTAGAGCGAGAACGCCTGTTCAACAAAGACTGGCTCCTCTCGTTGTAGGCACAAGGGAACCTGAAGTAACGGTTGTCGACCTTGAGAGCCCGCAATTAGAACATGCAGTACTGATTGACCGTAGAAAGCCTGGATCTAACCGTTTAGCGAGCTCGCAGCCTTCATCTCCGGTGGCGGCAGCGGTCCTCACCAAGGAAGCTCTTGCGCTGCACGACAAACAACAAAGAGGCAGCCGCTCTTTGACTGCATCTCCGGTTGTGGTGAATCAGGGCCTCTGGACTCCACCGGTAGCAGTTAAACCAGCTGTAGTTGCAGATAAACCGGCTGTAGTTGCAGATGAAGCGGTTGAAGTTGCAGATAAAGCGGCTGTAGTTGAAGAAGACCTTGGCAATGAGGATCTTCTCAGCGATGACGAGTCGGATGATGCAGGAAGCAATCTGGATGCAGACTCGCGCTCCAGCTCTCCTGTAGGAGACGGCAAGCCAGGTGATGTTGTATTGCCAGAAGACGAAGAGTAATTCTTCACAGGCTTAACGGCTTGAAACGAAGGCCATGCCCTTAAAAGGCATGGCCTTTTTTTTTGAGGCTGCGGTCTCTTATTTGGAGAGAAGGTCGGAAAGCCCGACGAGGACGTCGCGGAGCACTTCAAGGGGCTTTTGGTCGGCGTCGAAGCGGGAGATGAGCCGATCGGGATAGTGCTTGAGGAGTTTGGAGGTGTCTCTCTGGTAGACCTCCATCCGGGTGCGGAGCACACGGGGGTCCATGTCATCGGTCCTCTTTTCGATGACGGCGCGGCGCTGGATCCGTTTGATCAGTTCGTCGATGTTCTCGATCGAGAGGACGATGATTTTCTCGATCTGGACGTGTTTTTCGAGGAGGTCCGCCTGGCGGAGGGTGCGGGGGATGCCGTCGAGCAGGAGGAGCTGTTCCGAGGGGAAGTAGCGGTTCGTGGCGATCAGGCCGTGGACGTAGTGGTGCCAGATCTGGATCGTCACTTCGTCGGGCAGAAGAAGTCCTTTGCCGGCGTAGTTGTGGTAGAGCTTGCCCGCTGGCGATTCGGGGGAAAGGCTCCGGAAGATGTCCCCAGAGGAGAGGTGGCAGTGGTTGCCTGCGGAGCTGAGGAATTTGCCCAGAGTGCCCTTTCCGGACCCGGGAGGGCCGAAGATCAGGACGGAGCGGAAGGGCTCGGCATGGCGGGGGATGATCGATTCTGTCTCCATAGAATTGCAGCGTAATCGAAGGGCTTATATCTTGCAACCTCCCAGAGATTAAGAAGGTACATTATCGGGATGGAAGACCTCATTGAATGTAGATAAAATAGTAAAATTTTGTTATAATATTTGCAAAAAACCATAAAGAAACATGAGCGCTGTCCTACCTCCCCCCTCGGCCGCTTTGCCGACCTTCCTGCCTCCTCCGTCTACGCCTCTCCAGGCGGTGGGGACGGACGCGTCGGGCGGATGGCTCATTTTCGAAAATGCCCTCTGCCATAACGGCCAGTGGTACAATATCGTCATTCAGAAATTCGACCTCGCTTCGAGGCAGGTGATTCCGTTCGATTCGAAAACGCATCAACTCCCGATCGACGCTCCAGCTATCGTCCAGACTTCCGTTGAATTGATCCTCCGCTCGATCGCAAATAGCAATATCGTCCATCCGCTGACTCCTGACCGCGTGGGTCTGATTTACGCGACAGACGGCGATTCAAGGAACGACCAGTTCAAATTGATTGAGGCTGATTCGGCGTTTCAGACGATCGGCCAGGCAAGCCATCGGGGGGAGTTTAATACCCTGATCGATCAGTCTGTCGAGCCGAAAAAAAACTCCTGGGACGGAGAAGGGGCGCAATTGGCGCCGCAGGATCGGGGCCGCTTCGATCCGGATGTTTCGGTTTCCGATATGCATGCTATCAGCCGGATGCGCCGCATTTGGGAAGCTGTTTCTCCTGGGAGAGCGCTCCATACTGCGGGAACGCTTGCTTTGAGCGCGATGCCGAATGTTCTGCCTTATTTACATATTCCAAGAACGAATCTTTATACCGATCCCGGCGCTGGGGATCTGTATCCTTCTTTAGCCCCTCTCTACGCAGCTCTTGATCAAGTGTCCGGTGACTATGCGCGAGCAAACGGAGGTTCTTATCTGGCTGGGGTCCGGTGGAGCGATTTAAGGTTGGCAAGAACCGGAGCTCAGGTCGTTACAGACGGACACGCAAGAGCGCGTGCTGCGCTGGCCAAGCTGGCTGCGAATGCCAGAGATTCTAATCCGGACTGCGTGGAAATGCGGAATTGGCTGGCCCTTCATAACCGGAGAGCGCGCCAGTTCTACTTCAATGCAGAGGGCGATGTCCATTTCGATGCCTATAAACGGAGAG
>CAYPZU010000009.1:0-44829 GCA_964415395.1 uncultured bacterium | reverse complement strand
CTGAGAACAGGCTTAGGGCCTCTCTCGGCCGGGAGCTCGAAAGCCTCATCGCCGACGTAAAGCGGTGGCTCCACGGGTCTCCCTCTCTTGAATGGGACGGCGCCCGCGATTGCCCCGCGCTTCTCCCCTAACCCCGCAGGGTGGGCTGAATGGAAAGAAATAAATTTAATTTTAATTCTTATCCGACCATTCTTCCTACCCTGCTTTCATCATACCTAGTGAAATAAATGTAATATTGTAGTATAATATTTAGAATTAACTAAATAAAACTATGTCCGCCTCATCATTAAATAGATTCGACCCTGAATTACATCAGCTTTATCCCCCTCTACCTGGAATTCCGGATGATTCAGACCGTCCCCCTGTCCCTTCCCGCCCTATTGAGATCAACTTGCGAAGGGACGCCAGCGACGTAAAAGAAGTTTCGGAAGAGGTGGGCCGGACCGCCAGGCTCGCCCTCTCGCCTGTCGCCGCTTCCAATTCCGTAAAATCCACTCTGAAAGGACTGATCGAAGAAGGTCTGCTTTTATCGATTCAGCTGAAAAATCCTGCTTGCCCTCGCAGAGAAGAACTCCTCCTCAGGCTGGCAGCCGACGCCGACGCGATGGACAGGGAAGTTACAGCCTATCTCGACTTTTGCAAAGCCGCCTCGCCCGAAAGCGCTTCCCCCGCCTCTTCCACATCTACGCCTTATTACACCCTTGTCCACGAACTCAGAACTCCGCTTCAAGGGTTGCTCGGCCTTCTCACTTTTAAAGAGCGCAACGAAGCCTATTTCATAGATCTCCATAAAATCTACAAAGAACTCGATTGGCTCGCGGATCAAATTCCCAACCGGCCTGATCAGGAAGCTGAAATCGTTTTAAGACCTGAACCATTCAGCACGCAGGATCTGTTTCAGATCATCGACCTCCAGATCGGCCCCTACGCCAAAAAATTCGGCGTCTCAGTCGAATTCCGCCTCTCTCACCGCATCCCGGCTCTGCTCATCGGAGACAAGAGAAGGATCGGGCTCGTTCTGAAAAATTTCATCAGCAACGCGATTAAATACGCTCCCAAAGGCTCAAGAGTCATCGTCGACTTCGATATTCCTCCCAACTCGCGATCGCCTGTATTTTCGGTCATCGACCAGGGCAAAGGAATCTCGGAGAAGGATCAGAAAAAACTCTTCAAACCCTTTTCGCAGGTAGAAGAATCCCCAGGCTGCTGCGCCTTTCTTTCCTGCTGCCGCCCTGCAAAGAAAACTCCCTCTTCCGGCGTCGGCCTCTCGTTTTGCAAAACGGTGGTTCAGGCGATGAACGAAGGAAGGGACGGCTGCATCGGAGTCGATAGCAGAGAAGGCCACGGCTCCCGGTTCTGGTTTTCGATTCCTCTCCGCGAACCGCCGAGAGACGCGCCGCTCCAGGTAACGCCGAACCCGCAGGAAAACCCCAAAATCGCAAGGCCCGGCCTCTCCATCCTCGCTGCCGACGACCACCCTGTTCTCCGCAACACGACAAAGCGGATGATCGGAAACAACGGCAACGAAACCGAAGTCGAACTGGCCGACGATGGCGACACCGCGGTCCAAAAATATGAGGAGTCTCTCAAAAGGCGGCGGCCCCACGACGTCGTTCTTCTCGATCTCCACATGCCCAGGATGAAAGGCTCTGAAGCAGCCTCGCATATCAAGCGGCTGGCGGCTGGCGCTTTGGCCCCGACCCGCATCTCGCTCATTTCGGGAGATCCGCCCGAAGAAGTGCGAGAAGAGCTCCGAACGTATAGCTTGGGTGAAGAAATCACCATCCTTTCCAAACCGGTCCGTCCCCGCGACCTGATCGGCTTCATCAACGCCGCCTTCCCTTTGGTTAGACCCAAAGCAGAGTAGAGCCTCCGCTCCGCCGCCACCACAATAAAGTTTTGAAGAATCCCCTCCGATGTTATAAGTCTTTTCTCTAATCGGAGGACCCATGAAATTTCTCCTCATCGCAATTCCAGCTGCCGGTCTATTCGCAAACCCAGTTGGCGGGTTGATCGTTTCCGGATCGGCTTGCTTTTCCGAACCCCTCCCCGGCGTTTTGGAAATCGAAGCGACCAGCCAAACGATTTTGGAATGGCAGGACTTCTCAATTGCGGAAGGAGAATGCACCCGCTTTCAGTTGCCGGATTCCAGGGCCGCTCTCCTTAACAGAGTCTCCAGCCAGCAGAGCCGGATCGACGGGAGGCTTGAATCGAACGGGCAGATTTTTCTGGTCAATCCGCAGGGAATCGTGATTGGGAAAGAGGGCATCGTCGACACGCAGTCGTTCATCGCTTCCGCTCTTCCGATTTCCGATGCGCTTTTTCTAGCGGGAGATTTCCGCTTCGAAGGAGAGGGAGGAGCTGTATCGAATGCGGGTTTTTTGAACGCTCCTGAAGGGGCCGTCGCCCTTGTCGGGAGATTTGTCGAAAACAGCGGCGCGATTGCAGCGCAGCAGGCCCGCCTTCTGGCTGGCGGCGAGGTGTGGCTCCGCCTTGACGGGGAACCCGCTTTCATCGCCGTCTCTGCAAAGAGGCTGGGAGAAATGGGAATTGCGAATGAGGGAACGATCCGCGCGCAGGCCATCGAACTTGCAGCGGATGGCGGAGCTTATAGTCTGGCCGTCAACCAAACGGGTTGGCTCGACGCGGGAGAACTTGTTTCGGAAGGGGGAAGGATTCTGCTGACAGCTCCAAACGGAGCGATCGAAGCGGCGGGACGCTTAAAGGCGAATGGTCTTGAAAAAGGCGGACAAATCTCTCTTTCTGCGGAAACGGCTTATCTCTATCCGGACGCTGTGGTTGAAGCGGAAGGAAACGAGCAAGGGGGCGCCATCGCGATTATGGCCGAAGAGTGCTTCAGCTACGGAACTCTTCTGGCCGGAGGCGGAGCGATCGGAGGGCAGATCGAAGTGTCGGGCCGCCAAGCGCTCGATTTCCGCGGCAGCGCATCAGCTAGCGGAGAGAAAGCGGGAACGCTTCTCATCGACCCTGCGGATATCGAAATCGGGACAGCCCCGACGACGCCCCCTCCTTTCGCCTTCCCTCCCTCCCATCCTCTCTACGACCGCCCTGGGCCGACGGCGCAGCTCAACTCCCTCGATCTTCTCTCCCAGCTGACCCACGGCACAAGCGTAACGGTGCGGACATCCCCCGGCGCGGGCGGTCCGAACGGCGGAAGGATCACGGTCTCAGCCCCTCTCGAATGGGGCGGAGCGGAAACGAATTTGAAACTCGTCGCAGATGAAAATATCGTGATCCTGGCCAATATTTCGAATTTAAGCCGCGGGGATGTCGCCCTCTCTGCCGGACAGGATGTTTTGATCCAGTCGAGTCCGGCAGCTCCAGTCGCGGTGGCAAGCCTCGGAATTCTCGAAATCCTTGCCGGGAATCTCGAAATCCAGAGCGTCGGAAATCCGGCCGAAGCCGGCTCTCTCGACAGCAACCTCAACCTCTCCCTGTCCGGAAACCTCCTTCTATCGGCAGGCGCAGGGGAAATTCCGTCTTGCCGCGCAAGGCTCGGAGGACAGTCGGTCACTGCGCAAATTCTCGGAAACGTGGAGATTTACGGCGGGGATGGGATCGATTGCTTGGCCGAAATCGGCCATCTGCAGCCTGGAGGTCCGATGGATATTACTATAGGCGGAAATCTCCAAATCACCGGAGGGATGGCCTCCGGCGCGCGCGCCGCCATCTCCGCGGGCCAGCAGCTCACTCTGGACGTCGGGGGAAGCGCAGCTTTAATATCAGGAACCGGCGGCGAAGCTCGGATCGCCTCGCGGAACGGCGGAATCCTCGCAAGCGTCGGAACAGCGGGAATGGCCGACCTCGCGATGACAGGAGACCTCTCCGGCGGCCCTGCCTTGATCGAAGCAAACGGCGATATCGCGATCAACGGCAGCCGCGACGCCATCCTGAATTTTTCCCAAATCGTCTCCCGCAGCGGCTCGGCTCAAATCGCAGTTTCAGGCGACTTGAGCGCCGCCGCCCAGTGCGAACTCTCCGCCCCCTTTTCCTTCGCTGTCATTGCAGCGAACGGAATCCTGAATCAGTCGCAGCTCTTTGCATCGAACGGATCGCTCTCTCTCACAGGCGGAAATTTTTCGTTCCTGAATAACTCCGCCCTGGCTGCCTTCTCCTCGGTGAATTTTATGGGAACTTCGCTTTCCTTCAACCAATCAGCCGCGCAGGGACACGGAGCCTGGGCCGTCAGCGCATCTGGCGCAGTTTCATTCCTCAATTCTTCATCGATGAACGGCCCAATTGATTTGGCCCTCTCCTCTGCGAGTTTGACGATCAGCCAAAGCTCTCTCTCTATCCGCGCCTTGAGCGCAGCGTTAAGCGGCGCGCTGCAGATCCAAAACAACGGCTCTCTGCGCGCCGAAACGATGGCGGCGATCGCCGCGGGAAGCGCTTCTCTTGTTTCCGGAGCGATCACCGGGATGGATCTCGGCCTTTTCTGCTCCGGCGCCTGTTCGCTTTTGAACCTCTCCTCAATCGAGGCGCGCCGCTCGGCGTCCTTGAGCGGAACGGCTCTCGCCATGGATAACAGCGCAGTCCGCTCGATGGAATCGACTCTCTCGATTGCATTCACAGGAGCTGCGAATCTGCTCAACGGATCGCAAATCTCATGCCCTTCCAACCTTTCCTTTTCTTCAGGCGCCTGGCTGGCCGACCAATCGGCCGTCCAATCGTTGAGCGGGGCCATTTCCGTTGCAGCGGCGGGAATCCTCTCTTTGACAAACCAGTCGCTCCTCGCCGGAGCGGAAATCACTCTGACAGCTCCCCAGCTCGATCTCGATTTCTCTTCGATCCAGGGCAGCTACGTTCAACTAGGCCTCGCTGGTCCGGTCACTCTTCTGAATGGATCGGCGATTGAAGGATTCGGATCGCTCGGGCTTTCAACCCCCGGCCTCTGCAGCCTCGACGCCTCGGCTCTCCGCGGCGCGCAGATCGCTCTCAATGCTCTAGCGCTTCAGATGAACCTCTCCTCCATTCAGGCAAGCCAGAAGTTCAATGTGCTGGCCCCAACTCTTACACTCACCGGCTCGGTCATTTCCGATCCTGAATCGACATTGAGCGCCCCATGAAAAAACTCCTTCTCCTTCTCCCCTTCTTCTTACACGCTCTTCCGACTGGAGGCTCTCCTGTTAGCGGCGAAGCCGTCTTCGCTTCAAATGGATCGCTTCTCGAAATCAACGCCTCCGACCGGGCGATCATCGACTGGGAGTCTTTCTCTATCGATGCAGGCGAAACCGCCCGCTTCATCCAGCCTTCTCCCCTCTCCTGCGCCCTCAACCGCGTCCAGGGAGGACACGTCAGCCGCATCGACGGCCTTCTCGAGGCGAACGGCCAAATCTGGATCGTCAATCCCAACGGATTGATCGTAGGAAAATCGGGAAAAATCGACGCAGGCGCATTTCTCGCGTCCACCTATCCGATCGACGAAGACGCTTTTGCAACGGGCCGCGAACTGCTCTTGGAAGGAGAGTCTCCAAGCGCGATCGTCATCGAAGGAGAGATCCGCGCCAAAGGAGCCGTTCTCCTCGCCGCCCTCCAAATTGAACAAAGCGGATGGATCGAATGCGCAAAGGCCGCGCTTGCGGCGGGAAAAGAAATCGTGATCCAAACTCCTGACAATCCCCAAATCGCCATCCGCCCCTCGAAGGAAAAACTCGCTGCCGAATGGGGCATCCGCCATCAGGGAAAAACCGGAGCCAGAAACCTCTCCTTCGAAGCCGACGGGAGCCTTTACGCCCTTGCGATCAACCTCGACGGGATCGTGGAAGGAGAAGTCGCTCAAATCAAAGCCGAAGGAGGCTCTTTTGAGCAAAAAGGAAAGCTCGCAGCTTCCCGATCCATCGGACTGAACATCCGCTCTCTCACACTATTTCCTGAGGGCGTTCTTTCAGCCGATGCAAAAGGAGAAGGCGGAGGAGGAACACTCTCCATCCTGGCGGAAACAGCTTCCCTTTCCGGCTCGCTTTTCGCGCGGGGCGCCCGCCCTGTCGATCCGGGAGGGAAAATTGAAATCCGCGCAGATTCGCTCGATCTCAAGGGAACGCTCTCAGCCGGCTCTCCAAACGGCTCGCTGCATATCGAAACCGGCAGCCTCGTTTTTGGCGGCGCCGAAGCGCCAAATAAAATCCCCGCAAAAAAAATCAGCGCGCTGCTCCAATCGGGCAACTCGGTTTCGATCGCCGCAAAAACAGTTATTTTCGAGGAGCCTATCGTTTGGCAGGGCGATGCCGCCCTATCAATCCGGTCAGCGGAGCAGATACAGATCCTAAGCCTCATCGAGCAGAAAGGAAATGGCCCGATCTCCCTCCATACCGAAGGCACGCTCCTGATCGAAGCGGGAAAAACACCATCAGCCGTCCTCTCGCAGCGCGGCAGCCTGCTGCTTCAAGCGAAAGACCTTCTGATGAAAGGAGGCGAGCTGCCGGCCGAAATCCGGGGCGGCGGGAAAACTGTAGATCTCAATCTGTCCAGAAACTGGGAAGCGCCTGAAGGCGCCGTCCGGGTGATCGCTCAAGGCGACGCCTCCCTCTCGATCGCTTTGGGCGGGAATCTCCTCTCAGCTGCCTCTTTGGAAATCGGCTCCCAGCAGACTTTATCGCTGCAGATCGGCGGATCGGCAAAACTCTCGCAGGGGATTGTTCATTCTGAGAAGAACTGCCTGATCGAGATCGCAGGGAACCTCGCATTAGGAGAAGGCTCGCCTCTTTTTCAATCGCGCGGCGGCTCTCTTCAGCTCGCCTCGCGGGGAACTTTAAGCGGCGGAGCGACCTTCTTAGCCCTCACGGATCTTTCACTCTTCTTTGGTGAAGACATTGCGCTTGAGAACTGCCGGATCAAGTCTTCGATCGGGAATGCAGCCATCCGCTCTGAGAAGAATTTGGCAATCCGGAAGGGAGCGCTCGAATCGAATGGAAACTGGCTCCGCCTTCAGGGAAAAAACCTGTCGATGGAAGAAACTTCCCTTAAAGGGGCAAACCTCTCCCTCTCGGCGGAGACGGCGAGCCTCAGCCAATCCCGCGCTTTTGCCGGGACCGACTTCATCTGCTCGGCGCCTCTGCTGACTCTGAGCTCTGCTCAAATCGAATCTTCGAAAACATCCCGTTTCGAATCGATCGAAAAGATCGTCCTGGAGAAAGAATCAAAAATCCGCGCTGGAGGCGCGCTATTCATCAACTGCGGCAAACTCGATCTCCAATCAAAGTCTGAAATCACGTCTCTAAGCGCAGCGGTTCACGCCAACGGGAAGATCAGCTTGAACGACGCTCAATGGAGCGCCCAGGAAGCGTTTCAGATTGCGGCAGGCTCATTCACCGCCCAAAACAGCTCTCTCATTGTACACAGCGGACTCCTCTCTCTTGCATTTTTAATCGAAGGATCCATCCAGAATTCACTTATCGAAGGAAAGAAGGGTATTGCAATAGAGTCTCATTCCCTTGCTTTATCGCAGTCGTTCGTTGGCACCCGGGAAGGGGGGATCCGCTTTGCGATCCAAGAAGATCTCAACTTGCTCGAGGGCGCTTTTTTAAGTTCGTTCCGGAACCTGGATGCCGATCTAGGCAGTTTGAAAATGGAGGGAGCAAAAATCAAAATGTCCCTTGGAGAAATGTCTCTCCGGTGCGGCAGATCGGCCCATCTTCTCGAATCGGAAATCACGACCCCAGGGAATAAAGCGTCCTTATCCGCCAGCCGGATTTCCCTCGATCGGTCGAAGATTCAGGGAGTCAATCACATCTCCCTTTCAGGCGTTGAAAAAATATCCATTAAAAGCTCTGATCTACAGTCATTTAAATCCGTTCGAATCGATTCACCATTCTCTCTTCTGGAGCAATCGGGCCTGAAAGCTCCTTCGATCGATTTGGAGGGCGATCGCCTCGCAATCCATTACGGGGTCATTTCTGCGCTATCCCACCTGGGACTGAAATCGAATGAGCTGGAAATTTACAGCTCCACCCTAACTAGCGACACAACAGAAATAAATAAATTGATTAATTCTCATTAGTTTTATATGCACCAGAATATATGCGCAGTATATTCGGTTGCCTGCCTTTAACATTATTTGCCTTTTCGGCTCCTTTGGGGTTTGCTGAAGAACTGCCGGACGTCAAAACCGAAATCACTGCAGGCGTCTATCATCCTGCGGAAGAGGCCCATGAGGAAGAATGCGTTGCTTCAGAGCCAATCGAATGCAAGACTGCCCCCCGCATCTATAATCTCTATGCCGACCATGTTTTCGGCCGCGGGGTCGGCTTTAATCAAGGCTATACGACGCTTGGATTCTTCACAGCTCCCCGCTTCGTAGGCGACTGGCTCCCTTTTCTCGATTTCCGCGGGCATATCTTCAACGACGGCAGATGGGCGGCCAACGGCGGGATCGGCTTCCGTTACTTCCATGAGCCGAAACGGGCTTTTTTCGGAGCTAATATATTTTACGACTACCGCCGGTACCACAAACACAACTACAACCAGATCGGCGCGGGCCTCGAATTGACAGGAGAGATCTTCTCTCTCAGGGCGAACGGGTACGTACCGGTAGGCAGCGACAAAAAGATCAGGAACTACACTTTCAAAAAGTTTTCCGGCAACAACTTAATTCTCAACGAGAACGCCGACCTGGCGATGTGGGGCCTCGACGGCGAGATCGACGCCCACCTCATCTCCTATAAAGGCGCCGAATTCAACTTTGGAGCTGGGCCTTATTACTACCAGGGCGATTTCGGAAAAAGCGCAGTCGGCGGGAAAGTACGCGCCTCGATACTCTACCGAAATTTCCTTTACGCAGACTGCACGACAACCTTCGACCGGATCTTCCACTGGCGCTGCCAGGGCGAAGTAGGGTTCAACTTCGCTTTCGGCCCCCGCTTTAAAAAAGACGACTGCTCGTCGAGCTGTCCCCTCACCTGCTCGAACGACGCAGCCCTCATGCGGCGGTTTACCACCCCCGTTGAAAGGCAGGAGATCGTCGTCGTCTCGAAACAAAAACGGGAACTTACGGCAATCAACCCAACCACTGGCCTTCCCTTTACCTTCTACTTCGTAAACAACCTGAGCGTCCTTCCTGGCATCGGCAGCTTTGAATTCCCCTTCTCCACTCTCGCTGCGGCCCAAACGGCTTCCAACGTGAACGATACG
This sequence comes from uncultured bacterium, assembly GCA_964415395.1. Lineage (GTDB taxonomy): Bacteria > Chlamydiota > Chlamydiia > Chlamydiales > SM23-39 > CAYPZU01. The sequence continues at coordinate 35,682 of CAYPZU010000009.1, read as the reverse complement.
ATCTATGTTTTCTACGGCAACGGATCAACGCTGGGGTATAACACCGGCCTTGTCATGAAAGACAACCAGCGCTTCTTCGGATCTGCTGTAAGCCAGGTCGTGTACACAACGAACGGGGCTGTCTCGATTCCTGCTTACACCCCCGGTTTCTACCCAGACATCACGAACCCGGGCGCAGCAGCTAACGTGATCACCCTGGCTGATAACAATGAAATATCGGGCCTGCAGATCATGAGCAACGCCGCCAGCCTGAACGGGATCATCGGCACCAACGTCCGGAGATCCCCTTATATCCACGATAACCGTATTTTCAACTTCGGAACCGCCGCAGGCACTGCCGAGGCAGGCATCCGGCTCACCTGGACTGTCGCCACCACGGTCAACAATCCTCTCGTCATCAGTAATAACCTGATCTCCATCACCAGCGGCGCAACGGGCAACAACAACGGGGTTTATATCGACTTCGCCGTCGCAGGAACCAGCCAGCTTGAAATGGCGATCACAAACAACACGATCGTTGGGAACAACGTATCGGGCATCGTTCTTGAGACGAACAACGCGGCGACAGTCGCCAACTTCGTCGGCACGATTGCAAACAACAATATCAGCGGCAACACGAACAACGGGATCCACTGCAACATCGCTGTGGCCGGCGGTAGGGAAAACCTCCTCATGCAAATCGCTAATAACACGATTTCCGGCAACGCAACAGCTGCAGGCAACGCGGGCATTCTCCTGACATCAGGCGTCTCCGGAACCCTCTATTGCAACAACAACGCGATTTCTAACAACACCAACGGCGCTTTGAGCGCCACCATCGGAGCCTTCACGATGGGCATACAGTGCAACAACAACTCCTTCTTCAACAACGGAACGGGCGTCGCCTTCACAACGCTTGTTGCAGGCTCCTTCCTCGACCTCGAATTCCGAAACAACTTTGGGTTTGCAACAGGGTTCAACCTGACCCGGACAGGCGCGGTCGGCACGTTCCAGGCGCACCTGAGCGGCAACGACGGCCAGCTTAGCGTCACCGGCGGCGTCACGCTCCTCCCCTGATCCCCTTATCCTTCCTATCCTGCCCATCCTGTCCTTTTTCTCTACATTCCCGTTGATCTGGTGCGTCACGCTCCTCCCCCCCTGGACCCCTTATCCTGCCTATCCTGCCGGTTCGCAATGCGAACCGATCATCCTGTCCTTTTTCTCTGTATTCCCGTTGATCTCTTCCGTCACGCTCCTCCCCTGGCCCCCTTATCCCGTCATCCTGTTCTTCTTCTTTGCATTCCCGTTGATCTGGTTTTGCCATTGTGGTACGAAGATTTAAGGTGATTCCATGAAAGCCATTTCCCTCGTTCCCCATACCAAAAAAGTGCAACTCGCTGAGATTCCCGAGCCTCAGATCGAAAAACCGACGCAAGCCAAACTCCGCGTCCTCGAAGTGGGCATTTGCGGCACCGACCGCGAAGAAGTCTCCGGCGGAAGAGCCGACGCGCCCCCGCATGAGGCGAATCTGGTCATCGGCCATGAAGTGCTCGCCGAAGTGGTCCAGACAGGCTCCCAGGTGATCGGCCTCAAGCCGAAAGATCTGGTCGTCGTGATGGTGCGCCGCCCCTGCGGCATTTGCGAAATGTGCAAAAAAAACTGCTCCGACATGTGCCAGTCGGGACAGTATACCGAGCGTGGCATCAAGGAGCGGCACGGCTTCGACGCCGAGTTCGTCGTCGATGAAGAACAGTACATGGTCAAAGTCCCCCCCTCGATCCGGAATATCGCCGTGCTCACCGAGCCGACAACGGTCGTCGAAAAAGCGATCGACCATGCCTGCCGCCTCCAGACGGCGCGGCTGCCCGTCGACCCCGATCCGAAAAAGTGGCTCGCAGGCAAGACGGCTCTCGTCGCGGGCCTCGGACCCATCGGCCTCCTCGCTGCGATGGTTCTCCGCTTGCGGGGCGCCCATGTAATCGGCGTCGACATCGTCGATACCCATACCTTAAGACCTCGCATCCTCCAGTCGATGGGCGGAAAATATTTTCCTTCGAGCCATGACTGCTGGAAATCTCCAGAAAAAACATTCGGGCAGATCGATCTGATCGTCGAGGCGGCGGGAATTCCACGGCTCGATTTCGAGCTGGCCAAGACGCTCGGAACAAACGGAGTCTACGTTTTGACGGGCGTGCCGGGCGACGGCCCTCCCCTCACCGTCGACGGAGCGAGTTTGATGCGCCAGCTTGTGTTGAAAAACCAGATTCTTTTCGGCAGCGTGAACGCAGGTCTCGCCCACTTCAAGCAGGCGGTGCTCGATCTCGAAACCGCATCGGGGAAATGGAATGGCGCAGTTTCTCAGCTCATCACGAGCCGCACTCCGTTCGCCGAATTCGAAGAAGTTCTTCTCCACCGCAAACCCGATGAAATCAAAGCGGTTCTCGAATGGGGCAAGTGAAAAGCTACGATACGGTGATTCTCGGGAGCGGCGCCGGAGGGAGCACCCTCGCGCATGAACTGGCCCGCACAGGCAGGGAAATCCTCGTCGTCGAACGGGGCGGATTCCTCCCCCGCGAAAAAGAGAATTGGGACCCCGCTGAAGTCTTCCTCAAAGGCAAGTACAATTGCGGCGAGAAATGGATCGATAAAGAGGGAAACGCCTTCGAGCCGGGCACCCACTACTACGTCGGCGGCAACACCAAATTCTATGGCGCAGCGCTCCTTCGGCTCCGGGAAAGAGATTTCGAGGAGATTCAGCATTGGGGTGGGATTTCTCCGGCCTGGCCGCTCAAGTACGCCGATTTCAAACCCTATTACCAAAGAGCCGAAACGCTCTACGAAGTCCATGGGCAAAGAGGCCAGGACCCCGCGGAGCCGCCCGAGGAGCGCCCCTATGCCTATCCTCCCGTGAGCCACGAGCCGGCGATTCAGAAAATCTTCAACAAGCTCCAGGGCGAAGGGCTGAAGCCTTTTTATCTGCCGCTGGGCGTCAGGCTCAATGAAAAACACCCTGAAGCTAGCCTCTGCATCCGGTGCGACACCTGCGACGGCTATCCGTGCCTGGCCAACGCCAAATCGGACGCCCAGCACATCTGCCTGATGCCTGCTCTCAAGCGAGGCAATGTCCATCTCCTCACCCACGCGAAAGCGCTCCGGCTCATCGCCGATGGAAAGAAAATCACAGCCGTTGAACTGGAGCGGAACGGAGAAACGATCCGGGTGAAAGCGAAAGAGTTCGCCGTCTGCTGCGGCGCAATCAATTCAGCCGCTCTCATCCTCCGCTCCCAAATTGGAAACAGCTCAGGCCAGGCGGGACGGCACTACATGTGCCACAACAATTCAGCGATCGTCGCTCTTTCGAAAGAGTTCAATCCCGTCGTATTCCAAAAAACGATCGGACTGAACGATTTTTACTTCGGTTCGGACGACTCGCCCCATCCCTTGGGGCACATCCAGCTTCTCGGCAAAGTGAAAGGAGCCATGCTGCAGGCCGACGCGCCGTTTTTCACCCCCTCCTTCATCACAAACTGGATGGCGGACCACGCGATCGGCTGGTGGATCACTTCGGAGGATTTGCCCCATCCCGACAATCGGGTTCTCGTCGACGCGCAGGGGCAAATTCATCTACACTACACGCCCACGAACACTGAGGCGCATAAGCGGCTTCTTCAAAAGCTGAAAACCATTCTCCGCGCGACAGGCCACTCGCTGCACCATTTTCCCAATCAGGCCTATCTGGCGAAAAAAATCCCGATCGCAGGGGTCGCCCACCAAGTGGGAACGCTTCGCTTCGGGAACGATCCGCGCACGTCTGTCCTCGATCCAGACTGTAAATTCCACGATCTTGAAAATCTCTATGCTGCAGACGGAAGCTTCTTCCCCTCAAGCGGCGCCGTCAATCCAGCCCTCACGATCATGGCCAATGCGCTCCGCGTCGCGGAGAAAATCAATGGCGGACCCATTCCAGAGTGAAAAACCCCCGGTTCGAAGTCTGGATCTGCTTTCCGATCCACCGGAGATGGGATTCCCAAACCGACTCTTTCCATTCCGAAAGCCCGAGCATCGGATCGAATACCAGGGTTTTCTCCCCTTTGAAGAGAGCGATCCGATGGCCGTTCACCGGAACCCCTTCAGAAAAGCCGATCATCAGGGAATAAACTCCCGGAGGGAGCTGCTTGGGAGAGAGTCCTTCCCTCCACGATCCGATCCTCCGCTTCTCCAAGACATCTTCTCTCATAGAGACGGGAACGCCTCCATGCTCGTGAATAAAAACTGCCTCCGGCGGGGTCCCCTTTTCAAACCTCCTCGCCAATTCCTCTAAAGGAATATGCGGATAGCGCAAATGGAGATCGATCAGCCAAAAACAATTGCCGCGGCAATACCCTTTTGCCTGATAAGCCTCCAGGCTTTCGCCCATCGATCGGGCTCGATTGTCGCAGACGACCAGGAATTTTCTTCCGTAAAACCAAAAACCATAGAGGAGGCTTGTCTGGCGGTTTTCGATCTGAAGCGCGCGGAAAAGGAGTTTCTTCCCCGATCCGCTTGAAAGGATCGTTCCTATCGCGCGAAAAAAAAGGGCATGAAGGGCTTTAGCGGGTGCCAGCGCCGCCTGGAGAGGGATCGGAGAGGAGGGGTGCACACGGACGATCTGCATAGAAAAAAGTTAATATAAATTTGGAATAAAATGAAGAATTTGTGTAGGATCGCAGCCTTTTAAAAAAGGAGGTTCCTTATGAGTGCTCTCAACCCGTATGCTGCCCAAGCCTACCAGGCTACTGCAAGCATCGCCTACGATCTTTCTACCGCTGCCGCCGTCCGCGTATGCGAATCGGCTCTGGTTCAGCAAACCGCGCAAAGAATCCTGGCCGCTTTAAGGCTATTCCAGTCCGCTTTCCTCAGACGGGAAGCCGAACCAAACTACCTCCTGACGAACTGCTCCGTCCAGGCGCTGCGAGCGGGAGAAGCTCCCTACGAATGGCTGATGGTTCACGGACCTACAGTACCTGTCTCTTAACTGGAAGTGAATTTTTCTTTGATCGCGCGGAGGAAAGGCTCTACCTTCTTCCGCTCTTTGGGATCCATCCGGTCGATGGTTAAAACGCCGTTGAGATGATCGTTCTCGTGCATCATCATCCGCCCCCGGAACGTATCGAGCGTCTCTTCGATAAAATCGCCCTTCAGGTTTTGATAGCGGATCGTGATTTTTTTGGGGCGCACCACTTCGACATGCAGCTTGGGGAGAGATAAACATCCCTCCAGCATCACTTCAGCCTCTTTTGAAGGGGCTGAGATCACCGGATTGATGATCACCTCGGGCGCGCCGAGGACATAGTTGCCGTCGCTTGCCAGCATCTCTTCGCGGATGACGAACATCCGAACCAGCCTGCCGATCTGCGGCGCCGCCAGCCCAATGCCGTTGTAGGCGATCATGGTCTCGATCATGTCATGGGCGAGCTGTTCAATTTCAGGAGTAATGGCTTCGATCGGCTTCGCTTTGGCGCGAAGCACTGGATCGCCGTAATAGCAGACATTGAGTTTCATTAGAATTCTTGCGGACCCGATTCTTCCATTTGGACAGGCGTCATCGGCGCCGAATGCCTGCGGCCCAAAGAAGAGCTCCACATAGAGAGGATCAGGCACGAAACAAGGAAAATCCCCGCGACGTAGCCGGTGAAGCGTTTGAGCACTTCAGCCGTCGAAGTTCCGAACAGAGAATCGCTGTTGTCGCCGCCGAAGGAGGCTCCCAGGCCCAAACTCTTCGCTTCCTGGATCAGGATGACAAAGCAAAGAACGAAGCTCAGAAGGATAAATAGAGTCAGGAACAGATAAAAAACGATGGTCATTCTTCTTTCTCTTTCTTGGTGCACTTGATGGCGATCTGGGCGAACGTCTCAGGATCGAGGGATGCGCCGCCGACGAGAACGCCGTCGATGTTTTTTTCTGCGGCGATCTGCGCCGCGTTTTCAGGTTTTACCGAGCCGCCGTAGAGAATCGGCATCGCGCCCGCTTTTCGCTTTCCGACGAATTCAGCGAGGCACTCGCGGCAAAACGCATGGGCCTCTTCAGCCATTTCCGGCGTCGCCGTCTTGCCAGTTCCGATCGCCCATACAGGCTCGTAGGCCAAAATAATCTTTCCCGCGTCTTCCTTGGGGATTCCATCGAGCGCCGAGGCGATCTGCCGCTTCAGCACTTCTTCCATCTTCCCCTGCTCCCGCTCATGCAGCGTTTCGCCGATGCAGAGAACCGGAATCAAATCGTCCTGGAGGGCGCGGAGCACTTTCTTATGAATAAAGGCGTCGCTCTCGCCGAAAACGTGGCGTCTCTCCGAGTGGCCTAAAATCACAAACTCGGCTCCCGCTTCTTTGAGCATCAGCCCGGCAATTTCGCCGGTGAAAGCTCCCTCGCGGGCGTCGTTCATGTTCTGGGCGCCGATGACGACCGATGTATCTTTTGCAAACTGAGCAGCCGAGGCGATCGAAGTGAAAGGGACGGCCAGGAAAACCTGGGCTTTGCACTTTTCGATTTTAGGCAAAAAGGCCTCTATGTAGTCGACTGCCTCGCGGGCTGTCTTGTACATTTTCCAGTTCCCGATCACGTAGACTTTTCTCGCCATGGAGCCACTCTCAAAAAAGAAGAATCATATCCTAACAAAAACAGATTTGCAAGCACGGAAAGGGACTTGCCCCCATCTTCCCCATCTCATTTAAAAACTTGACTTACATCCCCGTCAGGCGCGATGGCTCAATTTCTTCGAACGGATTCAGTTCTTGCACGCTTCTATCCGCAGGCGGCTCACTTCAAAGGAGGGGCGTCCTTCGCTATCTGCGGGAAACAGCTCGAGGTAGCGATCTACCACCTGGCCCAAAAAAACCATCTTCTGTTCTTCGGGAAGCGGCCTTAGGTAGGGAAACCACTGCTTGAGGAATCCCATAAACGCCTGTTTGGAAGGGAATGTGTGAGGCACAACAATCTGCTGAATCTTGGAAGGCTCCAATTTCGCCTGATAAAGAAGCTCTTCATATTCCTCCGCCGAAAAAAATCTCCATCCTGGAGAAAAGTTGTCGAAATAAGAACTCCACGCGGATTTCTGCATCGTCTCGTTCACCGCCTGTTGGAGCGGAGCGGGCAGACAGGTGGGCATGTCGGCAATCAATCTCCCCGAGGGGCGGAGCGCTTTTTCGATTTTTTCAAGCACCTCAATCTGCTCTGGAATCCAATGGAGCGTTGTGAAGGAGGTCACAAGGTCGAAGCGGTTCTCGTAGTCGAGCTGCCGCGCGTCGAGCGCCCGGAATTCAACGCCTCTCCGCGCAAACTGGGAACTGGCGAACGAAATCATGGAGGGGGAAAGGTCGAGGCCGACGACGATCCCATCGGGCACCTGATCGCCCATCCGCGACGTCAGATAGCCGTCGCCGCACCCGATGTCGAGAACCTGCTCGTCTCCCGTAAAGAGAAGCGACTGAAGCGTTTTCTCAGCCGCCGCTTTCTGTTCGGCGGAGTGTTTATTATAGTCGGCTCCGCTCCAAGGATCGGCAGCGAAGGCAAAATCGGAAAGAGCGAGAGACGCAACTAATTTTTTCATGAGACCCTCCTAAATGAACGAGGATGATACTCCCAGGAAAGATTTTTTCAACGGAAAATGGCTCTCTTATGATTTTGACAACCCTCATTGCCGCCGCTTTCTGGGCCGGAAGAGCCGATACGCTGGGATAGGTTCCTAGTGGGTAAAGGAATAGAGCAAGGGCACGCTTTGCGAGCGTCCCAATATGGTGATCGCCCCACCCTCTTTTTTGTACGCAGTGACCCGATAAATATAGGCATGGGTCTGCGAGGGAGGCGGGCAGAAGGGCATGTATCGCTTTTGGTGGCTTGTATTCGCCATTACGTAGGGCTGGATCGCTGGATCGCTCGAAGCCCCTTCTTTAATGCCTTGTTGAGACACCATCCCGCTTTGCGGGAGATCCATTAAGGGCAAATCCAACACCCAATGGTGATAGGTGCAGCATTCGTTGCACTCGTACGCGCATGTCGAGTCTTGGACGACAATGCGAAGATGAGTGGTTCCCTCTGGCACGCCGCTCCATTGGATCGGCGGTGAAATGCCCTTGCCTGAAGGCGGGCAACCATAATGGACCGGAACGAAGGAATCTGAACCTTGCGTCGGACACCAAACCTGGAAGTTGGGATCATAGCTGCTTGCGGTCGCGCCCTTGCAGAAATTGGACAATGGATCCTTAGAACAGCTCCCCATCGAAGCCAAAATACCCACGCCAAAAAGCACCCGCAAAATCAAACGCCGCATATTTCCCCCATGATCAGCATCTATTTTTTTAGTACTCTGTAGGTGGGATTTTTTCAATATGATAAAGAGGCGGTTGCCGTTGGGGACTTTGACTTTCGGCGCCGCTTTTGGCAAAATGGCTCGCTTATGATTCTGACGACCCTCATTGCCTCCGCTTCCCTTACGTATGCCGAGTCGTTCTCCCTCTTGCGCGAACAGGCGGACTGGACCGAAATCGTCCGTCTTGGGGAGGCCGCCGCCGCCGAAATCCACGGCCAGCTCGCTTCCACCTACTTCTATCAGGGCGACTTTGAAAACGCGAAGCGGCACGCCCTTCTCTGCCTCGAGCAGGAACGGGTCCATGGACTCTATCTCCTCTCCGCCGTTGCCCGCGCCGAAGGGAATTTTTCCGAGGCGAGAAGACTTTGCCGCGAGGCGCTTCCTCTCAGTTCCGGAGAATTGCGCGCCAAAGTCCTTTTCAATCTGGGAGCCGCCTGCGCCGACGACCCCGGCGGAAATCTGCAGGAAGCTCTTTCCTCCTTCGACGAAGCCATTACCCTCTTCGTATGCCCCGAAGACCGGCAGAGAACCCTCATCCGCCTTGCGAAAGTCCACCTCCTTTTAGGAAATGTAGAGCAAGCGGAACAGATCTCGAAGACCTTCGAATTCGTCTCCGAAAGAACCTCTCTCCATGCCGCCTACCTGTCAGCCCAGATCGAGAAGGCTCTCGGCCGAAGCGATGAGGCTCGAAAAATCGCCTCCGCCGCTTTGGAACAGGCGCTAAAACTCGGCGCAAAAAAAGATGCGGAGCGGATCCGCCAATTTCTGGAAGGCCTATGAAAGTTTTGACCGTTTCCGAGCTGACCGCCGCGATCAAGTCGGTGCTCGAACCCTCTTTCCGCGGCATCACCGTCCAGGGAGAGATCAGCAACTTCAAGCTCCAATCTTCAGGCCACCTCTACTTCAGCCTCAAAGACAGCGGCTCGCAGATCTCAGCCGTCCTGTTCAAGGGAAACGCCGCCCAGCTGCCCCGGATGCCCCGCGAAGGAGAACAGGTCGTCGCGAAAGGAGAGCTCAGCCTCTACGCCCCCCGCGGCCAATATCAGATCGTGATCCGCGAGCTCCAGTTCATGGGCGTCGGCGAGCTTCTCCTCAAACTCCATCAGCTCAAGGAGCAGCTTCAGGCGCGCGGCTGGTTCGACCCGGCCCGCAAAAGAGCGCTTCCGAAACTCCCTCGCCGGATCGGCGTCGTCACCAGCCCCACTGGCGCCGTGATCCAGGATATCCTCAACGTTCTCACCCGCCGCTTTGCCGGCTTCCATGTGATCCTCAACCCGGTCAAAGTGCAGGGGGAAGGGGCCGCCCAGGAGATCGCCCAGGCGATCCGCGATTTCAACAAACACAACCTCGCCGACGTCCTCATCGTAGGCCGGGGCGGCGGGAGCATCGAAGACCTCTGGGCCTTCAACGAAGAGATTGTCGCCCAGGTGATTTTCGAATCAAAAATCCCGGTCATCTCGGCAGTAGGACATGAAACCGACTTCACGATCGCCGACTGGGTCGCCGACGTCCGCGCCCCCACCCCTTCCGCCGCAGCGGAAATTGCGATCGCCGAAAAGGCCAACCTCCTCAAATTCCTGGCCCAGGCCGAGCACCATCTCCGCCACCGCCTCTCCCAGCAGATCGGCCAGTCGCGGCAGCGGCTCCTTGCGCTCCAGAAACACCCCCTCTTCAGCTCCCCCTACACTCTGCTCGCAGAGCCGATCCAGCAGCTCGACTCTCTCCGCGCCGATACGGAAGCCTCTTTCCGCGCCCGCCTCGAGCAAAACCGGCTTCGGCTCGACTCGCTGCGCCGCCAGCTCGAACTCGTCAAGCCTTCGAGCCAGATCGCCCAGCTCCGCTCGAAACTCGCCGGCTATCCGCCCAGGTTCCAGACAGCCTCCGCCCAGCTTCTCCGGCAGAAAAAAGAGACCCTCCGAGGCCTCCAGGAGCACCTCCGGTCGATCAACCCCAAAAGCCTCCTCAAAAAAGGGTATTCCATTCTCTTTTCTGAAAAGGGGGATTCGATTATCCTCTCAGCCAAAGATCTACATCCACAGCAAACATTCACCGCGCTTTTGCACGACGGACGCGTCGCAGCTGCGGTCAACCAGATAGTGCCCCATGACCCAGGAAACTCTCTCATTTGAAAAAGCGTTCGAGCGGCTCGAACAGATCCTCGAACTGATGAACTCCGGCAAAACGCCTCTCGAAGAATCGCTTAAACTTTTCGAAGAAGCAGAAAAGCTGATGCGGGTGTGCGGAGCGCGGCTCAATACCGCCGAACAGAAAATCGAACAGCTCATCAAGAGCCGTACCGAAGTCGCTGTCGACGCCGCCCAAAAACCGAAAACCGAACCGTTCCAGAAAAGCGGCTCGAACACGCTGAAACCGGCCGAGGAACTCCCCTTTTGAACATACTCGACCGCATCGCCGAGCCTTCCGACATCAAAGCGCTCTCATTGGACGAGCTTGAGCAGCTCGCCGAAGAGATCCGCAAGCGCATCATCGAAGTCACTTCGGTCAACGGCGGCCATCTCTCCTCCAATCTGGGCATCGTCGAGCTGACCCTCGCTCTCCACCGCGTGTTCGACTCGCCCCGCGACAAGTTCATCTTCGACGTGAGCCACCAATCCTACCCGCATAAGCTCCTCACGGGGCGCAATCCCCGCTTCGACAAAATCCGGAAAACGAAAGGGATCTGCGGCTTCACCCACCCAAAAGAGTCGCCCCACGACCACTTTTTCGCCGGCCACGCAGGAACCGCCCTCTCTCTCGCCCTCGGCGCCGCAAAATCGCGCGACCTCGACCAGGGCGAAGAACACATTCTCCCGATCCTCGGCGACGCGAGCCTCACCTGCGGACTGACGCTCGAAGCGCTCAACAACGTCCCGAAAAACACCGGAAGATTCATCGCCGTCCTCAACGACAACGCGATGTCGATCTCCCAAAACGTGGGCAACATCAAACTCATTTTGAGCCGCCTCCTCAGCAATCCCACTTCAAACAGGATCTACCAAAACGTCCAGAAAGCCCTCGCTCTAATCCCCGGCTGCGGCCCGTCGCTTGAGAAACTCGGCCAGAAACTCACCGAATCGGTGAAGAACCTCTTCAGCTCCGCGCCTTTCTTCGAAGAGTTCAACCTCGCCTACGTCGGCCCGATCGACGGCCACAACCTCCCCAAACTCATCGACACGTTCGAAGCGCTCAAACACACGCCGCGCCCGGTTCTCGTCCATGTCATGACCGTCAAGGGCAAAGGGATGCCGATCGCGATCGCCAACCCCACTCCCTACCACGGGGCGAAACCGTTCGACCTCTGCAGCGGGAAATTCCTCCCCTCTCCCTCCAATAAGCCGACGTTCCCGAAAATTTTCGGCCGACACATGCTCGCAATCGCCGACCGCGATCCTGATCTCGTCTGCATCACCCCCGCGATGACAGCGGGCTCCTGCCTCGACGAATTCATGCAGCGCTACCCGAACCGGTGCATCGACGTCGGAATCGCCGAGGGGCACGCCGTCACGTTCGCCGGAGGCCTCGCCTACCAGCGGAAGAAAAAAGTCGTCGCCTGCATCTATGCCACGTTCCTGCAGCGCGCCTTCGACAACCTCTTTCAGGACGTCTGCATGCAGGAGCTTCCCGTCGTCTTCGCTCTCGACCGGGCCTTCATCTCGGGACCCGACGGCAGCACCCACCACGGGATCTACGACATCAGCTTCCTCAACGCGATGCCCAACATGATCATCGCCCAGCCGCGCGACGGCCAGCTCCTCAAGGAACTCCTCGAGAGCAGCTTCGAGTGGAACAAGCCCGCCGCCATCCGCTATCCCAACCTAGAAACCGAAGAGTCGGACGCTCCCCTTCAAAAACGGGTTCCCGGGAAGGCCGAGATCCTCGCCAAAGGGAAAGAACTCTTGATCCTCGCTCTCGGCCACACCTGCCAGACAGCCCTTAAAGTCCGCGAGCTGCTTCTCCCCAAAGGGATCGAGGCGACCGTCGTCGACCCCGTCTTCGTCAAGCCTCTCGACGCCGAGCTTCTCCTTGAACTGCTCGCCTCCCACCCCTACGCCGTGACCCTCGAGGAGCATGCCCTCAATGGAGGCATGGGGATGATTTTCAACCACTTCCTCGTCCAAAATGGCCTCCGCCAAACAGAAGTCCTCAACATCGGCATCCCCGACACGTGGGTTCAATTTGGCAGCAATAGCGATCTTATGAGAGAATTAGGACTGGATGCAGAGTCTATCGCAGAGAGGATCCTGCACGAATTCACCTTGGTGCCTAAGACTCATGATTATTGCTCTCTTTCCTAACGAGCAGAAGAAACAGTCCTTCGAGCTGGCCAATCACATCCGGCAGTTTCTCGAAGACGCCGGCGTCACGGTCGTCGCTGAAGACGAGAAAGCCGAAGCGATCGGCGCTGCTCCGATTTCAAAAGCCGACCCCAAAAAGATCAAGTTCCTGATTATCATGGGCGGAGACGGCACGATTCTGCGCCACGCCCACCGCTACAGCCACCTCGACGCCGCCATCCTCGGCATCAATCTCGGACATCTCGGCTTCATGGCCGACGTCCCTGTCGCCGATATCTATCCGAGCCTCACTGATCTGATCCAAGGCTCCTACACCATCGACTGCAGGTCGATCCTCGAAGCTACGATTGGGGATAAAAAGCTCTACGCCGTCAACGACGTCGTCGTCCACCGCGCGCAAAACTACAGCCTCGTGGAACTGGCCATCCAGGTCGACGACACCTACGTCAACACCTTCGTCGCCGACGGCATCGTGATCGCCACCCCGAACGGATCGACCGCCTATTCGCTCGCAGCCGGCGGCCCGATTCTCAGCCCCAACCTCCAGGCGCTCGTCGTCACCCCCATCTGCCCCCACACCATCTCGAACCGCCCCATCGTCCTCACCTCCGACCGGAAGATCGAAATTCAATATATCAGCCAGTACGATCCCGTCGAAGTCCGCGCCGACGGCCTGGAAGCCTTCCCCATGAAAACGGGCGAAACGCTCACCGTGCGCCAATCTGAGCGGAAATTCAAGCTCGTGAACCTCCACCGGCACGACTACTTCACGACGCTCCGCACCAAGCTCGGCTGGTCCGGCAAACTCCGCTGATTCTCACAAAAAGATCCGCTCTAGACAAACAGAGAGCTTCATATTGCGCTGGTAGGCCAAACGGGCCTCGGCCACCCGCTTCTCGATCTGCTCCAAAGGACGGCCCGTACCGCTCTTCTCGGGGAAAAAGAGAAGTTCGCTCCTTCCGCCCGCAGACCGCAAGGCCTGGTCGCGATGCCACATTAAAATCTGAGCGAAGAGATGTTCAACAAAGTGATTAGACCGGATTGGATCTTCTTCCTCATCGATCCGCTTCTCCAGCTCGCCGATCCCCTTCAACGCATCAAGCAACCCGCCTCCCTCGAGAATCCGTAAAAGAATGTCTCGCTGAGCCTCCAGCTCCTGATGCTCGGCCAGCTCGACCGCTTTCCCCACAGACCCTTCGGCCCACTTGGCGAATTTCCCCTCTTTGCCCCGCTTCTCCAAAACCTGGCGGATCTCTCCCTCCCCCACCGGTCCGAAAGAAATCCGGATGCAGCGGGATAAAATCGTCGGCAGAATTTCCTGCGGCGCGCTGCTGATCAAAATAAATGTCGAATCGGGATTCGGTTCCTCCAGCGTCTTCAAGAGAGCGTTCGCGCTCGCCGGCTGCATCCGCTCGGCGTATTCCAGAACGAACACTTTTCTCTCGGCCTCGAACGGCGGAGCGTGCTCTTTCTCGATCACTCCCCGCACCGTGTCGATCGCATAGACGCCGCTTTTCCCCTCAGGCCGAATCCAGTGGAAGTCAGGATGGTCTTCGAGCCGCTTTTTCGATCCCAGCAGCACCCGCGCCAATTCCCTTGCAAAAAGCCCCTTGCCAACTCCTTCCATCCCGGCAAAGAGCATCGTCTGCGGCAGCTTCCCTTCGCTAACCGCCTTCCTCAAATACGCCTTGACCGGCTCGTTCCCTGCTATCTCTTAAAACATACCGGCCCATTTTAAAGACAGCCGCCCTTTTTTGCGAGTCTGGCTTTTATTTTATTTTTGAATGCTGCAAAATGCACCGCCTTTGAAATTTAGGAGCAAAATCATGGCGGCAGCGATTGGCAGAGCGCAGCAGGCGGGAGGCGTCGTCCTCCGTCCCGCGCAAGAAATGGGCACGGCGGAAAAAATTCGAAAATTCTTGTGCAGCCCGTGCGGGATCGGAACGATGTTCTCGATTCTCGCGGGAGCAGCAGCTGCTGCTGCATGGGGCGTAGGATTCGGCCTCCTGGTTGGGGCTCTTGCAGGAGCCGCAACTCTCGCCCTCCGAGCGCAGCCCACTCGGCAGAGGCCCCCCGAACGGGATCTCGATCCAGCTCAAAGAATCGCCCCGGGCCCTTACGAGAGACATCCCATCACTGTAGATCAGGTAGGGGAACTTGCCCAAATCCAGAATACGATCACGCAAAATATTCTCCGCCAAAGTCCCCATTTCGAATGTCGAAACGGGATTTTCGAGTATTTGAGAGACCACTTCGCAAACCTCGATTACGGAAGATTAACCCTCCGCTCTGCCCGCCCGCTCCGCTACAACCAAAACCAGGAAGGGTATGAAGTGACCCTTCTCTCAGAAAGGCCGCAAGGGTGGATCCGGATGTATGTTTCCAAGCAGGATGGCTGGGTTTCCGACCAGGTCGATACCCCGCAGAGAATCAGGCAAGTGGCCCCCTTCCTGCGGACCTACGAAGCAGAGCAAAATCATCTCTCCACTCTCAATCTCCCTTTCAGAGAAACAGGACAGCTTCACCTTGCATTCGCTGTCGCCTATCGTGAAATGGATCTAACCCAGATCCGCCTGGAAAGAGCGCGGAACGTCCATTTCGAACATGTCTATCGTCCGATGGGAACATTCATCCTTCACACCATTCCCTACGATGGACACGAACTGACTTTCACGACTCCAAGAGGCAGAGTCGTCTTTTATGCAAACGATACCGGAGTCGTGATCGCCAAAAGAGAAGACATTAGAAATCTAGAGATCGCTGCTCGAGAAAATTGAGAACGTCTGCAGAAGTTTCTTGATGAGCCTTGAGGCCTTTTTGCGCGGTGGAATCTCCCGCTACCCAGTTCAGAAGCGGGGACATAGTGAAATCTTCATGGCCGATCCCGCTGATTCGCATGAGGCGGGAGCCCTCCGCGGAGTCTGCATCAAAATCGGTCCAGTTTTTCACCATTACGGGTAGATAGACTTCTTCGGCCCACTTTTTATCTTCGGAGTTATTCCAATCGACTGCGTGCAAGTGATCGGCAAGGACAGTGAGGACAGGCGTCTCAAGACCAGGAGTGTGACTATCCAGGCCGCCGTCAATATTGATGCATCCAGCGATTTGGCCATCGCCTCTCGCCGCCTCGATCGAAGCGACTCCGCCCATAGAGTGGCCCGCTAGCACAATTCGATCTCCCGCAATTCCGTTCACGCTGCCGTCCCGGATTTGCTCTACCACGTAACGGATGTTCTGAACTTGCGCTATTCGCAAAATGCTGGCAGCTTCTGCTTCTTTTTCTGGAGGCCCGGAATAGGGTTTAGCGCTGGATGGATGAGTGAGTGCAACGACAGTATATCCGCGGCTTGCCGCCTCTTCGAGCAAGGGACGGTATTGGGCCGCATCCTGTCCCCATCCATGCGAAAAAATCAAAGTGGGTTTCCCATCTTTCGGGCCGATTCCTTCGGTTGCATGAGTCTGGAGCGAGGCGATTTGATCCGGATGAAGCTCGCTGCGCAAAGGATGGCCGGCGGGCAGTTCTAAAAGCGCTTTTTGGCCGCGGCCTTTTGCGGGTGCATAAATCTCAATTCCTACCTCGCTGCCATTCACTGGATTCACCAACTTCATTTTCGCATACCCAACCCGGAAGGGGCCGCTCAGCGGAGGGAGAACATGGGAAAGGCGGCGCGGGATCGCGCGCATCTGCTTCTCGCTCACAGGACGAAGATGGCTTAATTCAAATTGCGCTGCTTTCAAGGAGCGCCTGGCTACAAAATCGGACGTTCTTTCAAGCTGTGAAGGCTGGGGAAAATAAGGAACAACAGCCTTTGATGCCGCGGGAGTTAAATCAACAGAACTGGCCATATTGTATTAATTATAGCACGCAGCGAAGAATGAATAAATGCCGCATCGACAGAAAAAAGCGCAAGCAACTAAATATAAATTACTTACAAACTATCCCAAAACGAGGGGCTGGATGAGGCGCATGGCGTCCTCGAAGACTTTTGCGGGACTTTGCGCCGCATCGAGAAGATGGAACCGCTTCCAGTCTTTTTTGTGGATCTGGATGTAGGCTTGCCTAATTTTGTCGTGGAAGGAAACTTCTTCGGACTCGATCCGGTCTTGGGAACGTGCCGATTTCGCCCTGCCGAGACCTATGCTCGCCTCAATATCCAGATAAAGCGTCAGATGGGGCTGGAGTCCTTGCGACACGAATTCGCAGAACTTGGAGACTTTCTCCATCCCGAGGCCCCGTGCCGCCCCCTGGTAAGCCACAGACGAGTCATTGAACCGGTCGCACAAAACGATTTTCCCTTCTTCCAGGGCGGGTCCAATGATTTCCTGGATATGCTGCGCTCTGGAAGCTAGAAAAAGGCACAATTCCGCATACGGAGAGACGTGGCCCTGATGAAGGAGGAGATTGCGGATCGCTTCGCCGAGCTGGGTGCCGCCCGGTTCGCGCGTTCTCAAGACCTCGAACCCCTCTTCCTTCAACCTGCGTTCAATTTCATTGATGAGCGTGGTTTTCCCTGCCCCCTCGCCCCCTTCGAATGTAATAAAAAGACCGCTCTGCAACTTCATTTTCATGGGGGCCGCGGGGCTACCCCGCCTCTGTGGTTGATTTTCCCTTCTTACGACTCGTCGGCCACTGCTTCCACTTTCTGGGCGGCGATAACGATGTCGTCATCTTCTTTCAGGTTCACGAGGCGCACGCCCTGGGTCGATCTGCCCATGACGCGGACGTCGCGCATCGGAATACGCACGGCCTGGCCAGCGGAAGACATCAGGAGGACGCTGTCGGAATCGGAGACAGTCAGAGCGGCGACGACGAGCCCGTTGCGCTCGGAGGTGAGGATCGAGCGGACGCCGATGCCGCCCCGGTTCGTCTGGCGGAACTCGTCGACGGCGGATCGTTTGCCATAGCCGTTTTCGCAGACGATTAGGATCGACTTGTCCGGCGTGACGACTTCGCAGCCGACAACGCGGTCAGAGTCGTCTTTGAGCGTTACGCCGCGCACCCCGCGGGCCACCCTGCCGACAGAGCGGACGAGCGACTCGTCGAAGCGGACCGCCATGGCATTGCGGGTGAAGAGCATGATCTGTTCGCCAGGATGCGTCATCCGGGCGGCGATGAGTTCATCCCCTTCGTCGATATTGAGCGCCCAGACGCCTTTGCGGCGCGGGTTGCTGAACTCGGCGATCTCCGTCTTCTTGACGACCCCTTTGAGGGTTGCGAGAAGGATCGAGGCGTCCCCTTCGAAGTTGCGGACAGGAAGGACGGCGGCGAGTTTTTCATTCTCGCGGAGGTCTTCCAGAAGATTGATGAGAGGACGCCCTTTGGTGCGGCGGCCCGTTTCAGGAATCTGCCACACTTTCGTCCAGTAGCAGCGTCCGAGAGTAGTGAAGAGGAGCAGATAGTCGTGCGTGGAGGCGACATAGATATTTTTCAGCGTGTCGGCCTCTTTCTTCATCTCCATCCCGATGACGCCGGCGCCGCCGCGTCTTTGCTCGCGGAAGGTGTCGATCGGCATCCGTTTGATGTAATCGTCGTTCGAGATGGTGATCACGACCTGTTCGTCGGCGATCAGGTCTTCCATCTGGAATTCCCCTTCTGCAGCGACGATCTTCGTCTTGCGCTCAGACTTGTGGGTTTTCTTCAGCTCTTCCAACTCTTCGCGGATGATGTCGCGCACCATCGCCTCGGATGCGAGAATCGCTTTGTAGTGAGCGATCTTCTGGAGGAGCTCGTTGTATTCGGCCTGGATCTTTTCCGATTCGAGGCCGGTGAGTTGGTAGAGGCGGAGATCGAGGACGGCATTCGCCTGCTTTTCGCTCAGGCCGAAGCGGGTCATCAGTTCCGTGCGTGCGTTGTCGCGGTTGGTGGAGGCGCGGATCACCCTGACGACTTCATCGAGGTGGTCGAGGGCTTTCAGATAGCCTTCGAGGATGTGGGCGCGGGCCTCGGCGCGGGCCAGTTCATAGCGGGTTCTTCGGCGGATTACGTCGATCCGGTGGTCGATCCAGGCGCCGATAAAATGCTTGATGTTCATCGTGCGGGGCAGGCCATGGTCGAGGGCGAGCATGTTGCAGCCGAACGTAATCTGGAGATCGCTATTTTTGTAGAGCTGGTTGATCGAAACGTCGGGGATCTCGCCGCGCTTGAGTTCGAGGACAATCCGGAGGCCGTCTTTATCGGACTCGTCGCGGATGTCGGAGAGGCCGTTCAAGACTTTATCGTTGATCAGCTCGGCGATCTGCTCGATGAGGCGCGATTTATTGACGTTGTATGGAACCTCGTCGACGACGATCTGCTGGCGGTTGTTCGGGAGATCTTCAACGCGCATCTGGGCGCGGAGGAGCAGCTTGCCGCGTCCTGTATGATACGCTTCCTTGATTCCGCGGTAGCCGCAGATCACCCCGCCTGTGGGGAAATCAGGGCCGGGCATCACTTTCATGATGTCGTCGATCGATGTGTTCCGGTCGTCGAGAACAAGGAGCGTCGCATTGATCAGCTCGAGGAGATTATGCGGAGGAATGTTGGTCGCCATTCCGACGGCGATCCCGGAGGAGCCGTTGCAGAGGAGGTTGGGGAATTTAGCGGGGAAGACGGTCGGTTCGGTTTTCGTCTCGTCGTAGTTGGCGACCATCTCGACGGTCTCTTTGTCGAGGTCTTCCATGAGGGCCATCGCAGCGGAGGTGAGGCGCGCTTCCGTGTAACGCATCGCAGCGGGCGGATCGCCGTCGATCGAGCCGAAGTTTCCCTGTCCGTTGATGAGCGAGTAGCGCATCACCCAGTCCTGCGCAAGGCGGACGAGGGTCGGGTAGATGACCGTTTCGCCGTGAGGGTGGTAATCGCCGGACGTGTCGCCGGAAATTTTAGCGCATTTACGATGTTTGGCGCCGGGAGTCAGGTTGAGCTGCCGCATCGCATAGAGGATGCGCCGCTGGGACGGCTTGAGGCCGTCGCGGACATCGGGGAGGGCGCGGGAAATAATCACCGACATCGAATAGCGAAGGTAGCTCTCCTTCATTTCCTCTTCGACGTTGCGCGGGACGATCACTTCATCTTTTGTATAAGACATGCAGACCTTTTAAATATCTAAGTTCTTAACAGACAATGCGTGCGTTTCAATGAAGACCCGTCTGGGCTCTACTTCTTCCCCCATCAGCATGGAGAACATCCGGTCGGCTGCCATCGCGTCGGGCAAGGTGACGCGGATGAGCGTGCGGACCGCAGGATTCATCGTGGTATCCCAGAGCTGATCTGCGTTCATCTCGCCAAGACCTTTGTAGCGCTGGACTTCGACGCCCTTTCTGCCGTTCTGCCGGACAGCGTCGATTAATTCGCGGAGGGTGTGGACGGGGATCGATTTGCTGCCCTCTTCAAGAACATCGAAGAGTTCCCCGCTCGCGATCAGATAATGGTCGAGCTTGAGATGGAACGAGGAGAGTTTTTCGAGCAGCGACAGGAGGCGGTTCGGGTCGTACAGCTCGTAGAAAGGAAGCGCTTTGGGAACAAACGCGCGCATCTCTTCCGTGAGTTCTTCTGGAGGGATCGAAGCGATCGTCTCTTCGTGCGTCTGCTTCTGCAGCGTTTCGAAATCTTTCTTCACGCTGAGGAGCTCTTCGTCTGAATAGATAAACTGATATTTGTCGCCGACCGCTGTTTGGAATTGGGGATATTTATCTTCCTTCTTCGCAGAGACGAACTCGCGGAACGGAACGCCTTTCCGCTCGATCGAGCCGATGAACGACTCGACTTCGAGAATCAGCTCCATCAGTTTCTCGGTCTCTTCCTTGCCGTACGACTTTTCCTCTCCCGATTTGCGGATGAGAATGTCGCTCAGGCCCAGCTTCATAAGATACTCGTCCATCTCCCGTTCGGAGTGGATGTACTGGCTCACCTTTTTGCGGGTGACTTTGAAGAGCGGAGGGTTCGCGATGTAAATGAAGTTATTTTCGACGAGAGCCGGCATGTGGCGGTAGAAGAACGTGAGCAGAAGAGTGCGGATGTGGGAACCGTCCACGTCGGCGTCAGTCATGATGATGATTTTGTGGTAGCGGAGCTTCGCGAGGTTGAAATTCTCTACGCCGATGCCGCAGCCCAGCGCGGCGACCATCGAGCCGACTTCGGTATTCTGCAGAATTTTCTGGATGCGCGCTTTTTCAACGTTGAGGATCTTACCGCGGATCGGAAGGATCGCCTGGAATCTTCTGTCGCGCCCCATTTTTGCGGAGCCGCCGGCGGAATCTCCCTCGACGATGTAGATCTCGCACAGTTCCGGATCGCGCTCCTGGCAGTCGGCCAGTTTTCCGGGAAGACGGGCGCCGTCGAGCGCCGTTTTCCTAAGCGTCAGCTCGCGCGCTTTTTTCGCCGCTTCGCGGGCTTGCGCCGCGATAATCGCTTTTTCAACGATCAGCTTGGCGATCGCGGGATTTTCATCGAGATAGGTGGTGAGCCCTTCGCCGACGATCATCTGGGCGATCCCCGCAACCTCGCTATTGCCGAGTTTCTGCTTCGTCTGCCCTTCGAACTGGGGATTGGGGACTTTGACCGAGATGACAGCGGTGAGGCCTTCTCTCATGTCTTCGCCGCCCACGGTAAGCTTTTCCCCTTTTACGAGAGCGTGGTTTTTGATGTAGTTATTCAGAACGCGGGTGAGCGCAGTTGAGAATCCGGTGAGGTGCGTTCCGCCCTGGCGCGTCGAGATGTTGTTCACATACGAGTAGATGTTTTCGATGTAGGTGTCGTTCCACTGCATCGCCACTTCGAATTCGACCGGGCCGTCATGGCCCTCTTTCACAGCGTGGAAAGCGATGGGTTTAGGGAAGAGAGGGATTTTCCCTTCATTCAGATAGGAAACGAAAGAGGAGATGCCGCCCTGGTAGTTGAAGCGGACCGCTTCGCGGTTCAGGTCTCTTTCATCTTGAAAAAGAATCGTAATGCCGCGATTTAAAAATGCCAGTTCGCGCAGCCGCTTGACGAGGATGTCGTATTCATAGCTCGTGACAGAGAAAATCGTATCGTCGGCCCAGAAAGAAACTTTCGTGCCGCGCTTTGTCGTTTCGCCAAGCTTCTTGAGCGGACTTTGCGGCTTGCCGCGCTCGAAGGTCATTTCATAGACGTGGCCGTTTTTGCAAACGGTCGCAACGAGCTTTTTCGAAAGAGCGTTCACGCAGGAAACGCCTACACCGTGCAGACCGCCGGAGACTTTATAGGTTCCTTTGTCGAATTTGCCGCCCGCGTGGAGAATCGTCATGACCACTTCGAGAGCCGTGACGTCGCGCCCCTGCTTGGCCGACTCTTTCTCGTGTCTCTCGATCGGGATTCCTCTACCGTCGTCTTCGACAGTCACACCGCCGTCGGCGTGGAGCGTCACGACGATCTGGGAGCAGTAGCCGGCCAGCGCTTCATCGATGCTGTTGTCGACCACTTCGTACACCAGCTGGTGGAGCCCGTTTGTGTGGGTATCCCCGATGTACATCCCGGGACGCTCCCGGACCGCCTGGAGTCCTTCCAAAACGGTGATCGAGCTTGCGTCGTATTCCTTTTCCTTAGCCATCGTCGTCATGCCTTATCTCTTTTTTATCCTATTCTGAAGAGGATATTCCGGATTGAAAATTTCTCTTGCATCTTTTTCAAAAGACGCGGTTTTTCATGCTGGCAAAGCAAACTATAAAGAGTAGAGCTTTTTACCTTCACGGTCAAGACTCCTTCTGCAAAAGAAACCGGTTTTGCGAGGGGGGCCATTTTTTCGCCCAGGAGGAGGTTCCAGAGAACCGTAATTTCGTCTAAAGGATCCCCTCTTTTCTTGCCGATTTCAGCTAAAATATCGGGCAGCAGATCGGAGATTTTTTTTACCGGATTCTGCGTGCCTTGATAGTTTCTGGGAGTTCTCATCGTAGAGTAAAATTTACGCTCCATACAGGACTATAGTTCACCTTGAGTAAATCGGCAAGGATTAAGAAAACCGTTTTTCTAAAGAAATTTTTACTTAAGTTTAGAGCGTTGACGCCGATGAACCTATCCTAGTAAAGATTTTCGATGATATACGAACGCTTATTTTCAGAATATCGAAGTGACGGGAAGTCTACGCCGCGGTCGAGCGGGCTGAATACGGCGGTCCCATTCTAGCCCCCTGTTTTCAGCCCGATCTTAACTCCCATTTCTTCGGCGGCGACGCCAACATCAAGGACGCCTATTAAATTTACCGGGAGTTAAAATAGACCTCGGCCATAGCGGCAGCCCCAATAACAGCAACAATTCCAATAATCGCTCGTTTGAAAACCTTCTCGCAGCAATTCAAAATTGCGTCTGTCTGTTTCTGGTCTGCTTCTAATTTAAGAAGCGACCGCTCATCGTCTGAAAAAGTACACACATACTCTCTCACCAATTCCAAATCCGCCATCCCATCGGGAGCATGCGCTTTCTGAAACATGAAATTAAATCTTTCCGGCTCATTCAGCGCGCGAATTTGCCGATGAAGCCGATCGGCTCTTTGAATATTTTCCTGGTTGAGTTCGATCGGCTGGCGGCATGCGCCGTTTTGACAAGCCCGCTCTATAGCGAAATCGACCTGACCGATTTCCAAACGGTTTACATCCTCTCCCCCTTCGACGATTTCTCTCTCGACCCTGGCATCGGCTCGAATCACCAATTGGCCCGATTTAAACAGAGGATTTAAACAGGGATTTCTATGCCCTATGTGGCCGCAAGCCAATCGGTGGACTTTGTCTGCATTTGCAAAATCATTCCCGCACTGAACGCATCGGGGATTGGTCTGTTTCGATCTAGGGCTCAATTGCTGAAAATCGACGTTGGTATTTGCGCCGCGGACAAAAGACGATTCTCTTAATACTGCTGCCATAATGACTCCTAATTTGAAGCGCGAATCTTAAGGATGCGTGGCGAAATAGTAAAGACTAAAAAAAGATATTAGAGACGCCCCAGGCGATGACAAAGTAGATGGTCATCGAGAGGAAATCGTTGAAGGCGGTGACGATGGGACCTGCGGAGATGGCGGGATCGACGCCGATCCGGGCGAAAAAGAGAGGGGAAAAGACGCCGAGAAGCGTCCCCGCGAAGCAGCCTCCGACAAGACCGATGCCGACAATCGCGGCCACTGCGCCTGGCGGCGAAGTGCCCAGCGATCCGCCGCTCATGAAATCGAGCATGTAGACGATCAGGCCGACGCCGACGCCGAAGATGGCGCCCGTAAAAAATCCGCTGCACAGCTCTTTGACGATTGTTTCCTTGCGGCTTCCTACGGACAGCCCTCCGATCGCCATGATGCGGATCAGAACGGTGCTGCACTGCAGGCCGATATTTCCCGACATTCCAGTGATGAGAGGGACGAAAAAGAGGGCGAAAGTGAGCACTCCCCCTTCATGCTTCTGGAAGGAAGACATGACGCCGACGTTGATGAGGCCGGCTAAAAGGGTCACGACGAGCCAGGGGGCTCGGGTGAGAAAACGGCGGAGGATGGGATCGTGGGAAGTGAATTTTCCGTTCGTTCCCGCCATCCGGGCGATCGTCTCGTCCGCAAGATCCTCCATCGCCTCGACGACGTCTTCATGGGCGATCACGCCGACGAGATAGTTGTCGATGTCGACGACGGGAAGGGAGGCGATCTTATAGCGCTCGACGATGTCGATCACCTCTTCGCGGGTGGCGTCGGCCGTCACTTTGTGGAGGACGGGGCGCATCACCTGGCGCAAGGGGGCGCTGGGAGGGTTGATCATCATGTTGCGGGCAGGGACGTAGCCCTGCAGCTCGCCTGCGTGGTTGAGGATGAAAATCCCCTTCGTGAAATCGATGCGCGGGTTGTCGCGGATGTAGGCGGCGGCCTCGCCGATGGTCATGTCCATCGTGAAGGCGAAAAACTCCGACGTCATGAGGCGTCCGGCGCTCTTCCGGTCGTGCTTTTTCAGCTCGCGGATCCGGCTCGCTTTCTTCGAGTCGATCACTTCCATGAGCCGGCGGAAGCGCCTTTCGGGCATATCCTCGATCAGCCAGACGGCTTCGTCTGTCGGGACTCTTTCAAATATTTTCTTCAATTCGAGATCGTCGAGCTGGCGGAAAAGAGCCAGGCGGGTATCGCTGTCGGTGTTGACAAGGAATTTGATTTTCGCGTCGCGGTTGGGAAGGTTTTCATAGAGGACAGGGCGGACATTCGGAGGCAGGTGGGAGGCCGCGTAAGCGAGGTCGATGGGAGAATGCTCGCAGGCGATTTTGGCGATATCGTGAAGGCGCACCTTCGAAGTCTGTTTATGAAAAGCCTTTTCGAGCTTTTCTTTGAGCAAATCGTCGATCCGCCCCGTCTTCGATTCAAGTACGGGGAGCCCTTCGCTCTTGTCTTCCAATTCTTCGCTTGTATGGCTTTCCATCATAGAGGATGATAGGCCATTTTTGAGCTTAATAGCAAGCTTTTCCCCTAGAAATTAAATTGTTTATCTCTTAAACTTTCAGTCAATCCCAAATTAACAAATCGAGAAACTGTGTACGACCCAAAAAAAATCCGCAATATCGCGATCATCGCCCACATCGACCACGGCAAAACGACCCTGCTCGATAATCTTCTGAAACAATCGAACATTTTCCGCGAACACGAAAAGATCCCTGAACGGGTCATGGACAGCTTCGACCAGGAGCGGGAGCGCGGAATCACTATTTTCGCCAAGCACACCTGCGTCTACTACAAAGATTTCAAGATCAACATCATCGACACCCCCGGCCACGCCGACTTTTCAGGCGAGGTGGAGCGGGTTCTCGGGATGGTCAACTCGGTTCTCCTCCTCATCGACGCCCAGGAAGGGCCGATGCCGCAGACCCGCTTCGTCCTCTCGCAAGCCCTCAAAATGGGCCTGAGGCCGATCGTCGTCCTGAACAAGATCGACCGCCCCCACGCAAACCCCGACCGGGCGCTCAATCTCGCCTTCGATCTCTTTATGGAGCTCGGAGCGAACGACGAACAGCTCGACTTCCCGTACATCTACGCCTCGGGCTTCAACGGCTACGCGATCGAAAAGATCGGCGACACCCCCAAAGACCTGATGCCTCTCTTCGACCTGGTTCTGAAAGCGGCTCCGGCTCCAAGCGGAAACCTCGACCTCCCGTTCCTCATGCAGGCGGCCACCCTCTCCTACGACGAATACGTGGGCAGACAGGCGTGCGGCCGGATTCTCGAAGGGAAAATCGCCAAAGGACAGATGCTCACCCGCGTCGACCGGAACGGGAACCACTCGACCCACAAAATCGTCCGCCTTGAAGGACACCTCGGCCTCAAGAAAGTCGAAGTGGATGACGCCGGCGCCGGCGACATCGTCTCTATTTCCGGCATCCCCGAAGTGGAGATCGGCGACACCCTTTGCGCTCCGGACCAAGTCGTCCAGCTTCCGCCGATCACACTGGCTGAGCCAACCGTATCGGTCGAATTCCTGGTCAACACCAGTCCGTTCGCCGGCAAAGACGGCAAACACATCACGATGAATAAACTCCGCGAAAGACTCCAGAAAGAGCGGAGAGCCAACATCTCCCTCAAGATCGAGGAAATCCGCGACGACGCGATCCGCGTCTGCGGCAGAGGCGAGCTCCACCTGGCTGTTCTCATCGAGACGATGCGTCGCGAAGACTTCGAGATCGCTCTCTCGAAGCCCAAAGTCATCACGAAAGAAGTGGACGGCGTTCTGATGGAGCCAATGGAGCGGGTCCACGTCGAAGTCCCCGAAAACTTCTCCGGCACCGTCATCGAAGACCTGTCGCGGCGCAAAGGCGAAATGCGCTCGCTCGAGACTTCCGAGCACGGCCTCACCACGATGCAGTTCCTCGTCCCGACCCGCGGCCTCATGGGCTACCGGAACGACTTCCTGACCCGCACTTCAGGTCTTGGCGTCCTCACCTCGATCTTCGAGACGTTCGCTCCCTGGAAAGGGGAAATGGCCGGCAGATCCCGCGGCGTTCTGATCTCGAACAGCCCAGGCAAAGCCAACGGCTACGCCCTCTTCAACCTCCAGGAACGCGGCTCGCTCTTTGTGAAGCCGGGCGACGAGGTCTATGAAGGGATGGTCGTGGGAGAGCATTCGCGGGACAACGACATCGTCGTCAATGCGATTAAGGCGAAGCAGCTCACCAACATCCGCGCGGCCGGCAGCGATGAGAACATCATCCTCACCCCGCCCCGCAGATTCACGCTCGAGCAGGCGATCGATTATATCGCTGACGACGAGCTGGTCGAAGTGACGCCGAACTTCATCCGCCTCCGGAAGATCTATCTCAACGAAAACGACCGGAAACGCCACTCCAGATCGTAACGATTTTTGACAAGATCGCCGCCCCATGCTATTTGCTGGCTTATGGGGCGGCATCTCTTTCTCTTTCTCCTTCTCTTTTCAGTTTCCTGCCATAAAGCGGAAAAGAAAGCGCCCCGCGCTGTTCCCGTCACGGCTGTCCGCGCCGAAGCGCAAACCCTCCCCGCCGATTTCGAATTCGTCGGAGTAGGCGAAAGCTCTCATATCGTCCAGATCCGCGCCCGCGTTGAAGGCTACCTCCAGTCGATTAACTACAAAGAAGGGAGCCTGGTCAAAGAAGGCGACCCTCTTTTTGTCATCGACCAGCGTCCCTTTATTGCCGCCGTCGAGAGCGCAATGGGCCTCCTCGACCGGCAAAAAGCCCTTCTCTGGAACGCCCAGCAGACGAAAAACCGGATGGTTCCCCTCTACGCGCAGAACGCGGTAAGCCAAAAAGACTTGGATAACGCGATCGCAGGGGAAATGGCGGCGGAGGCAAATGTCCAAACCGCACAGGCAGACCTCTACAAAGCGCAGATCAACCTCGGCTTCACCTCGATCTCAGCTCCCGTCACCGCCCTCTCCAGCCAGGCGAAATACCGCGAAGGGGCTCTGATCGCGCCCGGAGCCGGCGACGAAAACCTTCTGACCACTCTTTATGTCGTCGACCCGATCTGGGTTAACTTCAGCATCTCCGACAACGACCTTTTAGAGCTGCGCCAGGACGTGGCAGCCAAACGGGTGAAGCTGCCCGATAAATCAGCGTTCCGAATCGAAGCGGTTTTATCCGACGGCGTTGTTCTTCCGGCAGAAGGGGTGATCGATTTCGCCAACCCGGCCATCCAGCAGTCGACCGGAACAATGCTCTTTCGAGCCGTCCTACCGAATCCGAAGATCCAAATCTATCCAGGCCAGTTTGTTAAGGTGATCGTGAAAGGAGCTGTCCGGCCGAATGCAATCGCGGTGCCGCAGACTTCAGTCGTCCAGGGAGCGCACGGCAGTTTTGTCTATGTCGTCGTCGACGGAAAGGCAGAAGAGCGGCCGGTCGAGTTGGGCGTCTGGTACAAAGACTACTGGATCATCGACAGCGGCCTGAAGGCAGGCGACATCGTAGTGGCTAAAGGAGTGAACAAGATCAAAAAAGGGACTCCTCTGACAATCCAAACGCTCCTTTCGAGCCAGATCCAATGAACTTCTCCCGGTTTTTCATCAACCGACCGATCTTCGCCGGCGCGCTCTCCCTCCTCATCGCGTTCGCAGGACTCGTCGCCATGCAAAACATTCCCGTGGAGCAATACCCGAACATCACCCCGCCGCTCATCCAGGTAACGACCAACTATAACGGCGCGAACGCCGAAACGATGGCCAACGACGTCGCCTCGCCCCTCGAACAGCAGATCCTCGGGGTCGAGGACATGATTTACATGTACTCGCAAAACTCCTCTTCCGGGGCCGTTACGCTCGACGTCTATTTCGCTATCGGCTCAAACCCCGACATGGCGCAGGTGAATGTCCAGAACCAGGTGAGCCAGGCGATCGCGCAGCTCCCCACAGCGGTTCAGAAAGAGGGCGTCACGATCAACAAGCAGTCGCCTAACATCCTCCTTGTCATCGCCCTCCAGTCCCCCTCAGGCCGCTACGACCCGACGTTCGTGAGCAATTACGCCAACATCAACATCGTCACCGACCTACAGCTGCTTCCGGGAATCAGCAACATCTCGGTGATCGGGCAGCGCAACTACGCGATCCGCGTCTGGCTGAAACCCGACCGGATGGCGCAAATGGGGATCACCCCGAGCGAGATCGTCCAGGCGATCAACGAGCAGAACGCCGACTTCGGCCTCGGGCAGCTCGGCAACGAGCCAAACGTCCATCCCGTCCAGCTCACGGTTCCCTTCGCCTCGCAAGGGAGGCTCTCGACCGCAGAAGAATTCGAGAACATCGTCCTGAGAGCCTACAACGACGGGGCGATGGTGCTCCTCAAAGACGTGGCAAAAGTTACGCTCGGAGCGCAGGACTATACGGTCGACGGGGGGCTGGACGGAGATTCGATGATCCTCCTCGCCGTGTATCAGGAATATGGAGCCAACGCGCTGCAGGTGTCGGAGGCAATCCACAATGAAATGAAAAAAATCTCGGAGTTTTTCCCCTCTGGCCTTGAATATTCAATTCCCTACGACTCAACCCTTTTCGTCAAGATTTCGATCAGAGAAGTCGTCCGGACGATGTTCGAAGCGGCTCTCCTCGTCATGCTGGTCGTATTCCTCTTCCTGCAGAAATGGCGCGCGACGGTCATTCCCGTGACGGCTCTCATCGTCTCGATCATCGGAACGTTCTGCGGCATGTACCTCCTCGGTTTTTCGATCAACACGCTCACCCTTTTCGGCATGGTTCTCGCCATCGGGATCGTGGTAGACGATGCGATCGTAGTCGTCGAAAACGTCGAGAGGAACATGCACGAGAAAAATCTTCCGCCAAAAGAAGCTGCCATCAAGGCAATGGAAGAAGTTTCCGCCCCCGTCATCGCCATCGTCTGCGTTCTCTGCGCGGTCTTCATCCCGGTCGCCTTTCTAGGCGGCATCGCAGGGCAGCTCTACCGGCAATTCGCGATCACGATCGCCGTTTCTGTCACCATCTCGGGATTCGTCGCCCTCACCTTAAGCCCTGCAATCGCCGCGATTCTCCTCAAACCGCAAACGATTCCGAAGTGGGCTGAATGGTTCAATCAGGGACTTGCCAAATTGACCAACGCCTATCTCTACATAGTCAGGAAACTTCTCTCCCACGCAGCGCTCGGCCTAACCCTCTTTACGCTCCTCCTCTGCGCCGTTGGGTTTCTCTTCTACCGCACTCCCTCTGGCTTTGTGCCGGACGAAGACCAGGGCTATATTATCGCAATCGCCACCCTTCCGGATGCAGCGAGCCTCGAAAGAACCGCTGAAGTCGACCGACAGATCGTAGAAATCGCCAAACAGCATCCCGCTGTCGAGCACATCGTTACCTTCACCGGATTCAGCCTGATTGAGAGCCTTGACCGGACGACGATCGGGACGAATTTCATCATTCTGAAAGACTGGAAATACAGGAAAAAGAAAAATCTGAGCGCCGATGCTGTGATCAAAGATCTGCATCGGAAATATTTCGAGATCCAGGACGCGAAAGTCGCCGTAGTCAACCCGCCCGCAATCCAGGGGCTTGGAACCGTGGGCGGCTTCGAATTTTGGCTTGAGAACCGGGGCGACGGCGGCAACGAGGCCCTTTCAGAAGCGATCCAGACAGTGATTGCGAAATCCAAAGAGCATCCTGCTCTCGCCAACGTTTACTCGACCGCCCAGTTCGACAACCTCCAATTCTACATCGATCTCGACCGCTATAAAGCGCGCCTTCTGGGCGTCCCTATCAACGAAGTCTTCGAGGCGCTTGAGACGCTCGTCGGTTCAGTGTACGTCAACAACTTCAACAAATTTGGCAGAGTCTACCAGGTGATCGTGCAGGGAGAGCCGGCTGCCCGCGAAAAACTCTCCGATCTCGGCAACATGTACGTCCGCTCGACGCTCGGAGAAATGGTTCCTCTGAAATCGCTCCTCACGATCCGTCCCACGCGAGGCCCGAATCTGGTGAGCCGCTTCAATGATTTCCCCGCAGCCGAAATCCTCGGCAGCGCCGCTGCCGGATACACGTCGGGGCAGGCGATCGAAGCCATGGCGGAGATCGCCAAAGAACTCCCTTCTGATATCCGCACCGGATGGAGCGGATCCGCCTACCAGCAGATCGCCACCGGCGGCACCTCCGCCTCCGTTCTCTTCGCCGCGATGATCGTCGTCTTCCTCATTCTCGCTGCGCTCTACGAAAAATGGTCGGCTCCCATCGCGATCCTCATGGCCGTCCCCTTTGGGATTTTCGGAGCGTTCTGCGCCATCACTCTGAAAGGAATGCCCAACGACATCTACTTCCAGATCGGAATGGTAACGCTGATTGCCCTCTCTGCGAAAAACGCGATCCTGATCGTCGAATTCGCCATCCAGAAACACAAAGAAGGCCTCTCCATCGAAGACGCGGCGGCAGAAGCTGCGCGCCTCCGTTTCCGCGCTGTGCTCATGACGTCGCTCACCTTCATCCTCGGCGTCGTCCCGCTCGTCGCCTCCACCGGCGCCGGAGCGGCTTCCCGCCATTCCGTCGGAGTCGGCGTCATGGGCGGCATGATCTCCGCGACAACCCTTGCGCTCCTCTTCATCCCCCTCTTCTTCAAAATCCTCTACCGGGACAAGAAGTGAAGCGCGCGTGCCTTTTGCTCCTTTTCGCCGGCTGCACGCTCGCCCCGAAATACGAGCGACCCTCTCTCTCTGACATGCCTTCTGTCTGGATGACCGCCCTTTCCACGGAAAACAGCCAGGAGATCGACTGGTGGAAACAGTTCGGCGACCCCGTCCTCGACTCTCTCATCGAACAGGCTCTTGCCCAAAACCAGGATCTCAAAGCGGCGATCGCCCGCGTCGACGAATTCCAGGCGCAGCTTACGATGGCCCGCTCCAAGCTCTATCCCCAGCTCTCAGGCGACGCGTTCGCCTCGAAACAGAAAATCTCCACCTCCGTCTCGGCGCTCCCTCCCGGAATCAAACAGATCTTCAACCTCTTCGGCGGGATTTTAAACGCCTCCTACCTCGTCGATTTGTGGGGCGAAGTGCGCAGCGGGGCCGAGGCCGCCTACCACGCCTGGCTCTCCTCTGTGGAGGCGCGCAAAATGGTGGTGCTCGCGCTTGTAAGCGGAACCGCGAGCGCCTATTTCCAGCTCCGGCAGTTCGACTCCCAGCTTGCCATAGCCTATGAAACTCTCCAAACCCGGAACGAATCGCTCTATCTCGCCCAGGTTCGCTTCGGCCTCGGCCTCAATTCGGAACTCGAAGTGCAGCAGGCGATCGCCGAAGTCGAATCGGCCAAAGTGGAAATCGATACGCTCCAAATCGAGCAGGCTCTCGCCCAAAACCTTCTCTGCTTCCTCATCGGCGCCCCCTCGCAGCCGCTTGAGCGGGGACTCTCTCTCGACGAAGCGCTCATGCCCCCCTCGATCCCAGAGACCCTCCCCTCCGATCTCCTCCTCCAGCGCCCCGATGTGCGCGCAGCGGAAGAAAAACTCATCGCCGCCAACGCGAACATCGGCGCCGCCCGCGCCAAATTCCTCCCCCAGATCAATCTCGCCTCGAGCCTCGGCACCGAATCGACGCAAGTGAACACCCTTTTCCAAAACGCCTCGAAAATCTGGGAATTCGGGGCCGACGCCATCCAGCAGATCTTCACCGGCTTTGCCCTCACCGGCCAGCTCGAACTCTCCTATGCGCAGAAAGAAGAACTCCTCCACGCCTATCTTTCAACCATCCTCAAGGCGATTCAGGAGGCGAACGACGCCCTCGCCTCCCACCGGCTCTATCTCGAAGAAGTCGAGAACCAGAAGGCCCGAGCCGCAGCGCAGAAGCAATATCTATACCTCTCCGACCTCCGCTACAAGGAAGGGCAGATCGACTACCTCACCTTCCTCGACGCGGAACGGCAGCTCTTCCGCGGCCTTCTCGATCTGGAAACGGCCAAAGGAAACAGCTTCCTCTCCTACATCCAGATTTATCAGGCCTTTGGAGGCTGTTGGGTAGAGGCGGCCGACAATAGGGCATGCCCATGAACTGGCGGACATGGGGTCCCTATCTCTCGGAGCGGCAGTGGGGCACTGTCCGCGAAGACTACAGCGAAGACGGCAACGCCTGGGCCTACTTCCCCTTCGAAATGGCCGCCTCGCGCGCCTACCGCTGGGGCGAAGACGGAATCGGCGGGATCTCGGACGACAAACAGATTCTCTGCTTCTCCTTTGCCTTTTGGAATGAGAAAGACCCGATTTTGAAAGAGCGGTTCTACGGCCTTTCGAACGAACAGGGAAACCACGGCGAAGACGTCAAAGAGCTCTACTACTACCTCGACAACACTCCCGACCACTCCTACATGAAGATGCTCTATAAATATCCGCAGAGAGCCTTCCCCTACGAGCAGCTCAAGAACCTCGGCCGCAATGAAAAAGAACCCGAGCTGGAGCTGATCGATACTGGCGTCTTCGATGAAAACCGATATTTCGACCTCGTTCTCGAGTATGCGAAAGAAGACCCGGAAAACATCCTCATCCGCTGCACGGCCCTCAACCGCGGACCTTCCCCCGCCCCCCTCCACATCCTTCCTACCCTCTGGTTCCGCAACACCTGGATCTGGAAAAAAGAGAAGCCACAAGGCTCGATTGAAACGAAAAACGGGTATCTCCTAATCGAGCATCCCGCACTGGGAACCCGCTATCTCTACTTTGACGGAACGCCCGATCCGCTCTTCACCAACAATGAGACAAACAGCGCAAAACTATTCCAGTCGAAAAATAGCTCTCCCTATACAAAAGACGCCTTCCACGAGGCGATCGTCCACGGGAATCAAAAGGCCCTCAATCCAGGGCTCCAGGGAACGAAAGCGGCTCTCCATTATAAAAATCCGGCCCAAATCCGTCTCCGCTTCAGCAGCCGGCCCCTTGAAAACCCCTTCGCCGATTTCGACGCGCTCTTCGAAAAACGGCTCAAAGAAGCCGACGCTTTCTACGACCAGGTTTGCGTCTCCGATCCAGCGAAGAAATCCGTCCAGAGGCAAGCCTGGTCGGGACTTCTCTGGAGCAAGCAGTTCTATCACTACGTCGTCGAGGAATGGCTCTCTGGCGACGATCCCGACCAGAAACCGCCCGACAACCGGCTCCGGATCCGCAACGCCAGATGGCGCCATTTCTATAGCGAAGCGATCCTCCTCATGCCCGACAAATGGGAATATCCCTGGTTTGCCGCCTGGGACACCGCGTTCCACACCGTATCGCTCGCCTACATCGACCCCGAATTCGCCAAAGAGCAGCTCCTCATCCTCTTCAAAGACGTCTTCATGCACCCGAGCGGGCAGATCCCCGCCTACGAATGGGATTTCGAGAACATCAATCCGCCTGTCCTCTCCTGGGCCGCCCTCCAAATCTACCGGATCGAAGAGGCGCACACAGGCAAAGCCGACCGGGAGTTCCTCGGAAAAATCTTCCACCAGCTCCAGATCAGCTTCACCTGGTGGCTCAACCGAAAAGACCTCGATGAAAAAGGAGTGTTCGAGGGAGGCTTCCTCGGCATGGACAACATCAGCCTCTTCAACCGGAGCGCCAAACTCCCGCCCGGCTATCGGCTCATCCAGTCCGACGCAACGAGCTGGATGGCGATGTACTGCCTCCACATGGCCCGCATGGCGCTCGAACTCTCCGACGAGGAGCAGGGCGAAAAATTCTTCAGCGTCTTCCTCTTCATCGGCGAGGCGCTCAATGAACTCTGGGACGAGGAAGAAGGTTTTTATTTCGATAAAATCGAACTCCCTGAAGGAAACTCCGCCCGGATCAAAATCCACTCCTACGTAGGGCTTATCCCTCTCCTCTCGGTCGGCCTTCTGGCCCAGGAAAAGATCGACGAACTGAAAGACTACGCCAAACGGGTTCAGTGGCTCCGCGAAAAAAGGCCCTCTCTGTTCGAGCACATCGCCGACCTGCGCACCCCGGGGAAAGACCATCTCCGCCTCTTCTCCCTTCTCTCCAAAGAGCGGCTTGAAAAACTTCTCTCAAAAATGCTCGATGAAACAGAACTCCTGAGCCCCTTCGGCATCCGCTCCCTTTCTCAAATCCACCAGGAGCGCCCTTACGAAATCTCGCACGACCCCTACTACTTCAAAGTCGCCTACGAGCCCGCCGAAACGACCTCGCGCATTTTCGGCGGCAATTCGAATTGGCGCGGCCCGGTCTGGCTTCCGATCAACTACCTTCTCATTGAAGCCCTCGCCTCCTACGACCGCTACTATGGAGACAGCTTCCAGATCGAATGCCCCAAAGGCTCGGGCAAAATGCTCACATTGAAACAAGTCTCCGGCGAACTTATCCGCCGGATCGCCTCGCTCTTCCTCCCCGATGCAAACGGGCAGCGGCCCCTTTACGGTCCTATCGAGAAATTCCAGACCGATCCCCTCTTCAGGGACTATCTTCTTTTCTATGAATATTTCAACGGCGACACGGGACAGGGACTCGGCGCGTCCCACCAAACCGGCTGGACCAGCCTCATCGCCCCCCTCCTCGGTAAAAAATAACAGACTCAATTTCAAATCTTCAGCAGAAGCTAGCGGGAATATCATTTAGAGGATTTATCAAGAAGATCGGCACAGAGGAAAAGACAGGTAGGGGCTCCGCCCTGAGCAAAGGAGCGGCTAATCCGCCTCTTTCTCCCATAACAAAACGTCGAATCCCTTTCTTCATGATAGGCTCATTAAAATTCAGAAGCAGCCCGACCTTCTTATTCATAAACCTTAAATAACTGAGAATTTGAGACTCATGAACGGGCAAGATCCTTTCAACCGATTTCAGTTCAACCACAACAGATTCTTCAATCAAGAAATCAGCTCTAAATCCGCAATCAAGCTGTCGACTCTTGTAGGTTAAGGGAACTGTAACCTGAGACGCTTGAACAAGAGGAGTAGTGGGTGGCTAGGTCTTCCATGGGGGGAGGAGTAAATCCGGCTGAGCTTCTTCTCGAAGGAGTTCCAATCAACAAGACAGTCGATTTTGTCTAAGCGCTTGTTGAGTTTACGGTTGTGTCCGAGTAGTCCGTCTGCCAAATCGAATTGTCCTGAAGCGCGATGCCCCATATTTCCTCCATTTTGCCAGGAAAACATTTTACTCGACTGTCTTGTGTTGTGCGAGAAAAAAACAGGATGAAA
>CAYPZU010000008.1:35577-46499 GCA_964415395.1 uncultured bacterium | reverse complement strand
CCCATCCCGAACTCAGCAGTTAAGCCTCTCGTCGCCGATGGTACTATACTCAAGAGTATGGGAGAGTAGGTAGCCGCCAGATTTTCATCACCACCCTCGTTAGGGCAACCTAACGAGGGTTTTTTATTTTCTGCAAATTCAATCAGGATTTTCTTCCACCTAGATTTAATTTCGATATTCTTGTAAAAAATGTCTACTATGAGACTTTTACAGATTCTATTCTTTTCAACGATTAGCCTTTTTGCTGCTCCGTCTGGTCTTGAGATTGTTTTGGGAGAGGGAACTTTTTGTGAAACCGCCCCTTTGCACTTCGAGGCAGTAGTATCTGAGCAGGCGATCTTGAATTGGGATTCGTTTTCTATCGAGCAAAATGAAACCGTTCGTTTTCTTCAGCCCTCTTCTCAGTCGATTGTGGTAAATCGAGTTGTTGGAATAACTCCTTCTTCCCTTTTTGGAACGCTCATCTCCAACGGGAAACTTGTTTTGGTCAATCCGAATGGAGTTGTTTTTGGAGAGAATTCGCGAGTAGATTCCGGGAGCTTTATAGCTAGCTCCCTTCAGATTAATATGGATCTTTTCAAAGAGAAAGGGAATCTGTTTTTTTCAGGCCGATCCAACCATTCGATCAAAAATCTGGGTCATATCTCAGCAACCGATTTCGCCTACCTGATTGGGGAGAAAGTCGAGCATTCGGGACTTATGGAGGCTACATGCGCAGGATTTATTTCGCAAAATAGTGTTGCGGTCAGTCTTGTTGGAGAGATTGAGCTTTTTCCCGCCTCTGAAGCTAGGGACTGTATAGCCGCTCTGGATGGCGGATTAAGGGGGGAGAAGCTGTTTGTTTTTGGTGATTTGATTGATATCGAATCGAACTCCCATTTGAAAGCCTCTACAAAACTTGGAGGTGGAACAATTGAAATCGGAAGTCTTCCTGGCCGCCGACTCCTCTCTGAGCTTGTCTATGTTTCGAAGGGAGCTTGCCTGGATGCTTCAGCGGAAGAGATAGGGAATGGAGGAGAGATCTCGATTTGGGGAGAGCGGGGAACTCAATTTTATGGAAAAGCGCTTGCCAGAGGCGGATCAATCCAGGGAAATGGCGGTAGAATTGAGGTTTCTGCTTTAGGCGGGGTCGAATTTAGCGGTTTTGTCGAAACGATTGCGCCAGGAGGAAAGACCGGACAATTTATCCTCGACCCTTGCGACATCCTCATTAACGCAATCGGTCCAGGGATGAGCGTTCCGGTTTTCTCGGCAACTTATGTACCAGGAATCAACGCATCGGTTTCTACTGCAGATATCGGCTCTGCAATCCTTGGTAGCAACGTTTCTCTAAATACTTCTCCAGGGGCTGGAGGAACAGGCGATATCACTTGGGATGAATTTTTTGATCTCACTTACTCATCTTCTAACTCGCTCACATTCAATGCGGATGGAAATGTGACGATCCGAAGCAACGTGACGAACATGGGTATTGGTGATGTCTTCGTGAATGCAGGAGGGGCTGTTTTTATAGGAGACGCGGGGAATACGACAGTTGCTCAGATTTCTACTTTGGGAAATGTCGCTGTAGATTGCGTCTCGGGCTTTGTGATTACTGCTGGAAACGGCCTGCCTGCCAACGCGGGAATCAATGCTGGCGGAACAGCCTCTGTCAATGTATCGAACGGGAATTTCCATTTAGATGCGGTAACCAATAGCGATAACGCATCAATTACTGGAGCGCCTATAATCATAACAGTGCCTCAAGGGGCCGTTTTAACTGAATGCGCGAATGCAGGAACAACGGGTTTTTCATTTACTGATTATCTATCGATTGTTGCGAGAGATAATATTACTTTTTTATCGGCTACAAACGGGCGTAATGAAATCGGAGGTTCTAGTTTTGGAATTCCAAGTCTCATAGAATCGACCGCGGGCGATATTATTTTTCATAATACTACCGGACAACGAATTCGATTCGTCGGCGATTATCCCTTAGCGATCCGCTCTTCCCGAGATTTTATTTTTGAGTCGAATTCCCCTATAGGCTTTTCAGTCATTCAGGTGGGCGCTAATGAGGTAACTGTTGACGCAGGAAGGGATGTATTATTCACATCTACTTTGGGGATAGGGCCTTCCGTTCTTCTTGTTGATGCATTTTCCGCCGTTGCAGGAAGGGATATTTTGCTCAACCAGACGAATGGAGTTATCGGTATTTTTGCCAGTTCGGAAGTCAGTTTGACTGCAGGGGGCTCATTCACAGCTAATGTGCTGAGCGGATCGGGCGACTTGAGTATTGCCACGATTGCGTCTGGACCTGTTTCAATCACTTCGGGAGGCAGCGCCAATCTAGTTTCAACCAGCCAGGGCGTGCAGATGCAGGCTACAGATGGAATTTTTAGTCTTGTTGCTGGAGGAAACATCACTTATTCGGGCACATCGCTTCTCGTAACAGTCGGGGATCGGGGGGTTGTTTTAGATTCAGGAGCGAATATCAACCTCCTCAACGCTGCAGAAGTATACTCTTTTGGTGAGGATATTCTCCTAAGAGCCAAAATCAGCATTCATATGGATCCGAATAGCATTATTGATTTTTTAGCCCCTACGGTCCCTGGCTCAACAGTAACTCTCGTTGTTGATGATGAGTTTCCTTCCCCGCCTTCATTCGGCGGAGGCTCTTTTGTGATGAGCTCCGGAGCTCGGATTCTGACTGTAGAGCGGGCTCCCGTGGCTATTTTTTCATCGCAGCAGCATTTAAATAGCATCGATGGCTCTATCAATGGAGCCTCTTTTTCACGGGGAACGCTATTCCTCAACACAAATGAAGAGCAATGGTGCACCTATTATCCGAATGGACCTAATGTGATTCCATTCCGGGTTTATTACAAAACCTGCCTTCAAGAGGCTGTATACGAGGCAACTTTGTCTGTTACTGAAATGCTGGCAGATCTCCATCCAACCAACGAGTTTCCCGGGTGGGAGTCGAGTTTTTGGCTTGAGGACGCTCACAGTTCCCTGGATCTGCCCAACGAGCCGTATATGCTCCGGCGTAAGAACTTGAATATTCTGAATCATCCAAAGTCCTACACGAATCTCATTCCCGAATAGACCTTTAGGAGCTTTTCCCTGCCTAGTCCAGTGTGGAATCTTTCACCTAATCCCCAGGTTTGATCCACTGCTGAGTTAAGGCTATCCGGGAAGCAGATAGCCGTGCTTCCAGGGAAACGGAAGCTGAGAAGGATAAATTCTTTGGCGAGGCGCGATCATAAAGTGAGCTTTATACGCTGTACATCTCTCTTCAGGTCGGACTTGCGTCATCTGATGAATCAGTTTGAGGAAGGCAAGGGGAAGCTCCGCCAGATTTCTCTTCAATGTGAAGAGCCAGCCGTTATCTCGGCCAACTGGTTTTTCTTCTTCTCTTAAATCGCAAATCCCGAAGAGTTCGAGGAGAGCAACACCGCAGGCCCAGACATCCAACTTGGGTGTCGTCGCTGAACGGATTCGAGATGGAGGAGCTGCTGCATATTCAGGTGAAAAATACGCGCGAGTTCCTGTCCGGTCTTCATACAGACTTTCATCTTCGCCATGGAACACAAACGTTCCAAAATCAATAAACCGGATTTCGAGCGTTTGCGTGTTGATGAGGATATTCTTTAAAGTAAAATCGCGGTGGATTCCTTTTGCAGCAAGGTAGGAAAGCGTTTGGAGGATTTTTTTTGCGACGATCTCTTTTTGTTTCGGCGTCAGCCGATTTTTCAACTGATTTAAAGACCCTTCGTATTTGGGCATGAAGAGCGCCATCCGAGGATATCCACCCTGCGAGAACAGGGAGGATGTAATGAGCGGGACGATGTTCGGACCTCTCTGGAGTTTTCTTAAATTCGAGAGCTCTCGATAGGGTTGACTGGAAAAACAATCCACTTTTACATCTTTCACCACAACTGAATCGGAGGATCCTAGTTTCTGGCACTCCCATACTTCACCCATAATACAGGGAGCGATCTTATGGGTTTTAAAATAGACGCTTCCATCGCGGTTCACGTAAGCCCCGTATGGGAGGACGTCTGTTGGGGATAGAAAGATGTCGGTTTGAGTTTTTCTCGCTTCGCGGAGAGCTGAGGAGAGAGTTTCTGCGGCTTTTAACCTGTCTGGAAACTTGAGTGTGTTATTTTGCAGAAGGGTTGAAATTCTTCGAGTGTCGAGATCTTTGAGGGTTTGGGCGAGGGCTGCGATTCCTCCCTGCTGCTGCGCTGCGGTGATTTGCTGGGGAGTGACTTTCCAGCGCTGGATGAGGGCCTTCCGGCGGATCCAGAGAGTCGTCTGCTTCCCGCCTTGTTCGAGAATGAGCGGGACGCGCCAGAGCTTCTCGAGCCACCATACCTGGGCGTCGGTTTTCGCGCTCGCTCGGAGGCCGGCAAAAGAGAGGACCCCGTTCTGAAGAGTGATTTCGCTGGAAGTGGCCATGCCTCTCCAGTATAGCATGTTTTAGAATAAAAATCACGCGCGAGAGTTAGTTTTAAGCTATTGATTGTTAGTTAGTTAAAATCTAACTTCCAGGTTGACGTCGATGCTGTTTTGGTTATAGAGGCGGGATTCGACCGACAGGGAGCCTTTTTCTCCGTCGAGGATGGTGGCCCCGACAGTGACGCCCCATTGTTTTTCGCCGACGATCGACTTCATGAGGAGGTCGACCGACTCGATTTCCCCATCGGGTCCAGCGAACGGGATCCGGACCGCGACGGAGGCGGGGACGGGGCGGATTTTGGTGATGAGATAGGTTCCGTAGACGTAAGGGATAAAAGGACCAGCCCGGTAGGAGATGCCGAGGGCGGCCTGGATTTCATGGTATTGGAGGGTGAAGTTCGATACGACGTTGTAGGGGAGGCCGTCGGAGAGGAAGTAAGTCGGTTTTTGATCTGTTTCAAAATATTTGAAATCGGCGCCAAGGCGAAAGTTCCCTTTCTGGTACATCATCCATTTGAGACCGGTTCCCCAGGCAAACTGCCTTGTCGTAAAAAGTTCCTTGTCGAGCTGGAGCCTTGAGCCGCCTAGGATGCCGTAGAGGTCGAGCTTATCCCAAAAGTTCAGGGTGATGAGACCGGCGTCGGTCGTCATCCGCGAAAAGGTTTTGGAATGGAAAAGCTCGGGGTCGATGAATTCGTCTTCGAACCTCTGTCTATAGACGTAATCTTCAAAATAGGCGATCCGGACAGACCACCACGATGCGGGACGGACGATCCCTTCTTTCTGCATGGCAGGCTGGGCCGGATTGCCGATCAGGATGGCAAAGAGGGGGCAGACCTGGAAAAAGAAGAGGAGCTTGCCCAGGCAGATTCCTCCATCTGCAAGTTTCCGGAGGAGGGAGGGCATTCGAATAAAGGAGGCCATAATCGCTGCTATAGCAGCATTCCGAGAGGTCGATCAAGGATTAAATAAATCTTGCAGAATTAATTCGAAAGATTCTATGGATCGATTTGAATGCAAGAGAGGGAAGAATGTCCTTGAACGAGACGATGAATCAAATGAATCATCTCCTTACGGCGCTTGCAAAGGATCTGAACAAGGTGCAGCGGGGCAACAAGGCTGCGGCGCAGCGGGTCCGAGTCGGCACCATTAAGTTGGAGCGGATTTCCAAGCTCTTCCGCAAAGAATCGGTCGTTGCCGAAAGAAGCGGCAAATTGAAGAAGAAACCGGCCGCCCGTCTGAAGGCGAAAAAGCCGCGAAAGAAAAAGCGTTAATTTTTCCCCTCCTTCGCATATAATTTTCTGCCTATGGATCCACAGGCAGAAGCTCCCGTTCAAAATTTCAATCCTAAAGGCTATGGCGTCGCTCTTCTCGAGAGGCCTTCCGCTCCTCCTGTCGAGGTGGAAGTCGCTCATACGATTCCGGGGGACCGGATCCTGTTTGAGCTGACCCGGATCAAGCGAAGCCCCAAGAAAGGGCGCCTTCTGGAGATTCTCTCTCCCTCGAAAGACCGGGTCGAGCCCCGCTGCCCCCACGCCCGCCAGTGCGGCGGCTGCTGCTGGCAGCAGATGTCCTACGAGGCGCAGCTCCGCCAGAAAGAGTCCCGCGTCAAAGAAGCTTTTAAAAACAGCTTGGCCCCTGAGCCGATCATCGCCTGCCCGAATCCGTGGGGCTACCGGAACAAGATGGAGTTCACTTTCTCGGAGAATCGGGCGGGAACCCGCTACCTCGGCTTGATGATCGCCCAGGCGGAGCCATATGTCTTCAATGTCTCTGTATGCCACCTTTGCAGCCCCTGGTTTACTGCGGTTCTCTCCTCCGTCCGCACCTGGTGGGAATCCTCCGGCCTTAAAGCCTACTATCCTCCGGCGGATGCAGGCTCGCTCCGCTATCTGACCTTAAGGGAAGGTGTCCGGACCGGCCAGAAGATGGCCGTCCTCAACGTTTCGGGCAATCCCGAATTCGCCCTGTCGCGGGCGCAGATCGATGGCTACGCGGCCGCTGTGAAGAGCTCGCTGCCTCCGGAAGAGGAAATAGCGATTTTCCTCCGGATCCACCAGACGAAGAAGGGGAAGCCGACGCAGTTTTTCGAGATGCACCTTGCCGGACCCGACCACATTGTCGAGGAGCTTCATCTGGAAGCGGGAAAATTTTCTTTCAAGATCAGTCCGATCTCGTTCTTCCAGCCGAATACTCTCCAGGCGGAAAAGCTCTATGACGCGGCATTGAGCCTGCTCCCGAAAAGCCCGGTTGTGTTCGACCTCTACTGCGGGACGGGAACGCTCGGCATGGCCGCCTCGCGCTTCGCAAAGCAGGTCGTCGGAATCGAACTGAGCCCTGAAGCGGTGATCGACGCCCAGGAAAATTTGGTCCGGAACGGGATTGCGAATGCGGCCATCCATCTGGGCGATGTCGGCCAGGTGCTGACCCGTTTGATGAGCCAGCCCGGATTTACAAGGCCCGACGCGGTTCTTGTCGACCCGCCCCGCGCAGGACTAGACCCTCTGGCGATCCACCACCTGAAAACCCTCATGCCCCGAGCGATTGTCTACGTATCTTGCAATCCGCTGACCCAGGCTGAAAATATTTTAGAGCTGTGCAAGGCGGGATACCGGCTCAAAAAACTGCAGCCGGTCGATCAGTTTCCCCACACGTATCACATAGAAAATATCGCCTTGCTCGAACTTGCAAGATAACGGCGGTTCGGGCATTCTTGACCCAATCATTGAAACCCAAAGTTCAAGGAATTTTATGAAGAAATCTCTTCTCTTTCTCCTCCCGGCAGCATCGATTTTCGCGCAGGAAGGAGCTCCTTCTCCAGGCGGCGGCCTGACCCAGACTCTCATCATGATCGGGATCGCGCTTGTGTTCTTCTATTTCATCCTGTGGCGCCCTGAGCAAAAAAGACGCAAAGCTTCTGAGCAGATGCGCGCCTCCCTCAAGAAAGGGGACCGCGTGACGGCTATGGGGATCGTTGGACG
This sequence comes from uncultured bacterium, assembly GCA_964415395.1. Taxonomy (GTDB): domain Bacteria; phylum Chlamydiota; class Chlamydiia; order Chlamydiales; family SM23-39; genus CAYPZU01. The sequence continues at coordinate 39,075 of CAYPZU010000008.1, read as the reverse complement.
CGTTGACAAAATTCAGGAACATACAGTGATTCTGAAGATGGTCGATGGCGCGAAAATCGAAGTCTTGAAAGGCGCGATCACCGACGTTCAGCCTTCTTCTGAGGAAACGGCTGCAACCGAGCCGTAATCTTTAGTTAAACCAAAACGCGAAATCTTCTGAAGAGAAGGATCTTGATGCCGGCGGCGTTTGCTGCTGCGGACTGGGCGAAGGCCTCTGTGCGAAAGCATGGAGGTCAGGCGCCAGGTCGCTTGTGTCAGTGACGACGGGCGGAGAGAATCTGAATGCTCTTGGAGGCGGCGTCTGTTGAACAGGCGCAGTTGCGCTTTGAGGAGGCTGCCTTCTGTTCATCAGATGCTGGTGGAGCAATCTTGAATAGGCGTCGATCGACGGCCCCGTCAAGCCAGGCTGCTGCGGCGCTGCCTGTTGACTCTGCCTTCCCCAAAAAAAGCTGTTCGGCATGCTCGGGGGATTGCGGCTTCCGCTTACAGTCGGAATTCTGGGTGCGCTGCTTTGCGGAACTGGGTTGGCTGGAGGCTGTCTGAGGAGATGGCTGAAAATTCCGTATTGGCCGGGCGCTGATTGGAACAGGTTGAATGGCGGATTTCTTATAAGTGGCTGAAGCTGGGTTCCGTCTTCGAGTTCTGCTGCCACAGATGCGGCTTCCGTTCTTTGCCTTCCTAATTCACGATAGAGGCTGACTCCATCATCGATCGAGTCGCCCGTCAAAATCACATTGGATAAATCGAAGCTTGGTTCGGCTGCTGGGCCAGGTTGCTGTAAGGGTCTCTGGTAGAGCCACGGCGTAATCCCGGGAAACTGCCGAGGGAGACGTTGGCTGCTGCCATTCAGAAGCATTTGGCTTCCCACAAATGAAAGGGGCATGCGGAAGGGGCTTCCGTCTCTGGGCAGAGTGTAGAGTCCTGGGAATATTGAGAACGGAGCTGGCGCCAGCGGGCGCGGTGTAGAATCAGAGAGAGGCCGGGGGATGTGGTAGTGGAAAAGCGGCGCTAAGTCGTCGAACGAGGGATCAAAGGGCGGCTCTGAAACGGGAGGCTCTCGAACGATGGGTTGAGAAGGCGGAGCTTCTGGAACTTGCAGTTCGATGCGAGGAAGCGGTCTTGGAGGAGCTGGACGAAACTCGCGCGGAGCAAAAGGCTGATGCAATCGCTGGAGCCAGGACTGTCCCGCGAGGAGCATGAAAGTCAGTTGGGCCGTTGTTGCTTCAAGACGTTCTAGATGGCCTTCCTGCAGCGCTAGGAGACTGCGAGCTTGGCGCAGCTGGCGCTGGAGCAGGGCGTTTTCTTGTTCTGTAGCGGCTAGATCGGATTCAGCGGCTTCTCTCCCGAAGATATGCGCGGCGATTTCTTGTTCAAGCCCATCTACTCTTTCTAAAGCTTCATCGCGCGCTGTTTGGAGATCGCGCATCTGCGCAAGCCATTCTTGGCGGGTTTCTGCCATTTGAGCTGCGAGCTGCTCTCTTTGCTCTGCAAAATCAGCTTCCGCTGCGGCGAGGTCTTCGATGGCTTCATCCCGTCTGCGGTCTGATTCCATGATCGTTTCATCCTGCTGGGAAATTCTCTGTTCCAGGCGTCTATTGATGTCCTGGAGCCGTTCGGCTTGCGCTTCTGCCTGTTGGCGGAGTTGCTGTTGTCGCTCGAGTTGCGTTTGGAGATGCTCGAGGGCTGATTGATCGGGAGCTTGATCGCGAAGCTGGGCGATCTGCAGTTCGAGCCGTTCGACTTGGGCGCGGTAGTGCTCAGCCTGGCGGAGGGCTTCGGAAGCTCTGAGCTCGAGATTGCGGAGCGCATCGCCCAATTGCCGGATGTCTGAATCTTTTTGACCGATGAAGATGCGCAAAGTTCGGAGTTCCTGTTCCATCGGAGCGAGCTGGCCTACAAGGCGCTCTGCTTCGCTATAGCGGGTGCGGATTTGTTCCAGATTGCGGATCTGCTCTTCAAGTTGTGGGACTCTCTCGGAGAGAACCTGAAATTGCAGCGCTACATTTTGAAGCCGCATATTTTCTGTATAGAGCCGGGCGTTTTCCTCGCTGAATTCTTGAACGAGTTCGCGCTCCTGCGCGTGGGGGGCGTGGTCTGCTGGAGGCGGAGAGGCGGCTAAGCCTTGGCCGTCATCTGCTGGCTCGTCGAGTTCAGGCGTTGCAGATCTGCTGTCACGAGGCGATGCAGGGACGGAGAGGGCTTCGAGAGAGGGAGCCGGGTGGAGGTTTTCGAAAAGCTCGCGGAGTTCTTCAAAGCGGGCGTTCAGATCTTCGCGGTACGCGGCAAACTGCTGGGCCACTTCCTGGCGATGCTCTGTTGACTGCCGCAAGAGTGTTCTTCTCCAGCGTCCCGCGTCTTGCGTCACCTGTTGAACGAGCTGTTCGGAATGGCGCTGGGCATCGGCCAAGCGTTGGTCGGATTGTTCACCGAGATCGGTTAATGCCTGCTTGAAGCGCTCTTCGGATGCGGCCTGCTGTTCGCGCTGGGCTTGCATTTGAGCCGCGTGCTGATCGGTCATTTGCTGAACCTGCGCGTCGCGGTCGTCTCTGAACGCGCGGAGAGTGGCGGTATGCTGCCGCTCCATTCGATCGAGCTGGGCGTCGCGGTCCTGCCTAAAAGTTTGGATGGCTTCGCGGTGTTCGTCCCGCAGCGCATCGATCTGGCCTGCGAGGTCGGTCCGCTGGTGTTCGAGCTGCTCGAGCTCAGTCTGATATTGCCGCTGCATGTCTCCCATCGCAGCAAGGAGATCTTCCCGCGAATCATCGCGCATGCGCTGGAACTGTTCCATTGACGAGGCGTGGGCGGCCTTGAGTTCTCTGATGGCGTCGGCGTTGGCTTTTTGGAGGGCGTCGAGCTGTTCGGCATGAGATTTCTGGTTCTGCTCGGCCTGAGCCTGGATGAATTGGGTCAGTTGCAGGACAAGCCTTCCCTGTTCGGCGATCTGCGCCTGCTGATCGCGGACCGTTTGCTGCATCGCTTCGAATTCAGGAGAGAGTCTTCTGGGGCGCTCTTCCTCGTCGTCTGTGGAGGGTGCGGGCGAAGGAGTGCCGCGCGGAGAGACGGCGCGGGGAGAGAGCTGGGGGGAGAGAGGCGGCGTGGGGGAGGCTGGAGCCCGGACGGGATAGGGGCCAACGTCTAGCAGAAAAGCCGCGTATTGGTGGAGGAGACCAAACCGATGTTCGACGGGGATGTGTTTCCCGATGTCTGTCGGGTTCGCTTTGACGTTGATCCGGACGGTTCCGTCTGCTTCCTGGAGAAATTTTAGGCTGTAGGTCGAGGGGTTGTGCGGATCGATCCAGGCGAATTCCGGAATGTTGTGCTGCATCCACTGGAGGTGGGCGATGAAATCGGGATCTGTTTGGAGTTCGTGCAAAGCCCGTTGGTGTTGCGGGAGAAGTTCGGCTTTGACTGTCCACGGCCTTGCATAGCCTTCGGCTCGGGCGGTTTGAAGAAGCGGTGGAAAATAAGTAGTCATTATTATTAGGTTTTAGTTATAAA
>CAYPZU010000008.1:0-35567 GCA_964415395.1 uncultured bacterium | reverse complement strand
TAATTATAAATTAAATTAGAATAAAAATCAATTCGTTATGGGTGGGAGAATCAGTTCGTCAAGGGGCTGGTTGAGGAAATCGATGGCCCGGACGCTGGCAGAGGAGGGAGAGACTTCAAGGACGTAGACTGAGTTCTTGCGGGCTTTTTTGGCTAAGTACCACATATCCAAGACTTTGCGAGGCGATCCGCCCCAGCTTCCGTCGCCGAAATAGATGATTCCCGAGGGGTCGATCCGGTTCGCTTTAATGGGATAGGTTCTTTTGAAGACGTGGTTATGGTGCTCGAAGGCGCCGAGGATTTTGTGTTTTTCGAAGAGGGGGGTCCAAAGGGAGCGGATCTTTTTCGGGATCGGATCCTGGTAGGGGTAGTGGGAGGGGTAGGCGGCCATGTGGTAGACGGCGAAGCGGAAGGGGATGTCGGTGCGCGAGGAAAGGGCCTGGTCGAGCCAGAGCGTCTGCCTCCCTTCGATCGGCTGGAAATGGCCGGTATCGAGGAGGATCAGGCTGAGGTATTTCCCGAAATCGAGGGCGCGGTACAGCTGTTTCTGCGGATAGGCGAAGAGGGAGAAGAAAAGGTCGTAGTTGTCGGAGGCGATGTCGTGGTTGCCGGGGACGAGGAGGAACGGGATGAGCCGGTTGTCGGCGGTGCGCATCTGCTCGGTCCAGTCGCTGAGGAAGGAGAGCCATCTGCGGAGCGGATAGGTTTTCAGGCGGAGCGGGTTGATGTGGAGCGCGTAGGCGATGTCGCCGCCGAGGACGGCGAAGAGCGGATCGTTCTGGACGACGGCCTGGTTCATTTTGCGGAAGAGTTTCGAGGTGGCGTAGACGTCGCCGCCGATGACGAAGCGGATCGGCTGATCGAGGACGGCCGGCGCGGTGCGGAATTTGTAGACGGTGGGGGAAGAGCCGATCCGGAACGAGTAGAGGGTGTCGGGGTCGAGGTTTTCGAGGCGGACGGTGTGGACCTGGAGATGTTCGAGGGGCGCATGGGTCCCCTCGTAAGAATACCAGCCGTCGTCGAGGCTCTGCAGGAAGATCTCGTCGCTCGTTTCCCCTGCCGGCGTGTGCCATTGGACGGCCATTGTCGTGCAGGGGTCTCCGTACCAGCTTAAATAGACCGCCGACACGTCTCCGAGGAGCGGCGCGGCGAGGAGCAGGAGGAGAGGAATGAGTCGGCCCATTCCGTCAACTTAGCAGACTCGCCAGTTTTTCCAAAACCTGAGTTTGGCGTGAAACAACCGCTTCGAGGTCTCCGGCTTCCAGTTCCCGTTGAGACAGAAGGGATAAGTCGTAAATTCCTTTTGCTAATTCCTGCGCCAGATCGGGCTGTTTTTGCTGCAGTTTGGCGATCGCCTGGACGAGTTTGCTGTTCGTGTTGACGACGAACGTCTTCTTTCCGAGTAGATGGGAGGCGGTCTTGCCTTGGGTCAGCGCCATGTAGTCGCGCAGGCGCCGCTGGTTCTCGTCGAGGAGAAGGAGAGCGGGGAGATGATCCGAGGCGAGGCTCTTCGCTTCGATTTCGAGATCTTTATGGCCGAGCGAGGAGCGGATGAAATCGGCGATCCTTCCCGCTTCGGTTTTGCCGTCGGCGTCGAGGAGCGTTTTTTCTTTCGAAGGATCGAGAAGAGCAGAGTCGAGCGCGCCGTCGATCCGCTGAAACGGTGCGGAGAGTTTTTCTTCGAGAAACTGGATCACGGCTGTGTCGATCGGCGCCGGAGCAAAAAGAATCTCGATTTTTTTCTGTCTGTAGAGATCGAGAATCGAGGAGGCTTTCTCGTTGGAAGCATAGTAGATTTTTTTCTCCGCCGAGCGTTCGAGGGTTTCAGCCGCAGTCGTCCAGTTCCCTTCGCTGTTTTTCCAGATGAGGAGATCTTTGACCCGGTCGTAGAATTTTTCATCCTGGAGGATGCCCAGCTTGACGATCATCTCGAGCTCAGGCCAGGAGGCGATGTATTTTTCCCGGTCTGTTTTGTAGAGCTGCGCGAGCCGGTCGGAGACCTTTTTTGAGATGTGGGAGCTGAGCTGCTTGACGTTTTTGTCCACCTGCAGATAGGAGCGGGAGACGTTGAGCGGGATATCGGGGCTGTCGATTGCGCCGCGGAGCGCCATCAGGTAGTCGGGGAGGATGTCTTTGCAGTTGTCGGAGACGAAGACGCGGTTGCAGAAAAGCTTGATGGTGCTCTCGTTCGCGTCGAATCTCCGGTGGATTTTCGGGAAATAGAGAATTCCCTTCAGGTTGAACGGATAGTCGACGTTGAGGTGGATCCAAAAGATCGGATCGGGATCGAGCGGGAAGAGCTTTCTATAGAAGCCGAGATATTCTCTCTCGCTGCAATCAGACGGATTTTTCAGCCAGAGAGGAGATTCGTTGCCGATCGGCTTGCCGTTGAGGTCGATGGGGAAGGGCATGAAGGAGCAATAGCGATTCAGAAGCTCTTTTAATTTCTCTTCTTCGAGATATTCGAGGCTCTGCTCGTCGAGGTAGAGGACGATCGAGGTGCCGCGGGCGGATCTCGCTCCGGCTCCGATCGAGTAGGAGGAGCTTCCGTCGCAGCTCCAGAAGACGGCTTCCGCGTCTTTCTGGAACGACTGGGTGTCGATTTCCACTTTCGAGGCGACCATATAGGCGGAGTAAAAGCCGAGGCCGAAGTGGCCGATGATCGGATCTTTTTCTGTCTGCGATTTGTACTTCGCGACAAACTCTTCGGCGCCAGAGAAGGCGATCTGGGCGATGTATTTTTCGACTTCGGCCTCGGTCATCCCGATGCCGGTGTCGGCAATCGTCACCGTTTTGCGGCTTTTGTCGATCTTGATCGAGACTTTGAACTCGTCGTCTTTCGCTTCGCACTGGCCGTTGTCTCTGAGGATCCGCACCTTGTTGAGTGCGTCGCAGGCGTTGGAGACCAGCTCGCGGATGAAAATATCTTTTTCAGAATAGAGCCATTTTTTGATGATCGGTAAAATATTTTCTGAGTGGATCGAAAGATTGTTCTGTCTCATGTTTCACCTCATTGGGTGAACTATGAGACAGCAAAAACCCCCTTCTTGTCAAGATGCTTAGGAGTTCAGAAAGGGTGAATTTATTTCTTTGCTCCGTTGACTTCTACCGTGTCGGGAGATATCCTCGTCCTCTGGAATTACCGTTCGGTTTTATGAAAGTATTGGCAGCGCAGATCAATCCGACAATCGCGGACCTTGAGGGGAATGTCCGCAAGGTCATTGCTGCGTTGCAGAGAGCGCGGGAAAAAAAGGCCGACGTCGTTTTATTTCCGGAGCTGACGCTCTCCGGCTACTTCCCCGACGACCTGCTTCTCGATCCCGCGTTCATCGACGCGATCGACCGGAAGCTCGAAGAGATCGAGCCGGAGACGAAAGGTCTCTTTGTCGCGTTGGGGCTGCCTCGCTGGAACGTCTCGCGGAAGGAAAAGCCGCTCTATAACAGCGCCGCCGTCTTCATCGACGGGGAGCTGGTCGGATTCAAGAACAAGACGCTTCTGCCTACGTATGATATTTTCGACGAGCGGCGCTATTTCGAGCCGGGAACGGAGCAGCCGGTCTGGGAATATCTGGGCCGGAGGATCGCTGTCACGATCTGCGAAGATGTTTGGCAGCATTCGGGAACGGTCGGCTATACGCATTATGCGTCCGATCCGATTCTCGAGCTGAAGGGGAAGCGGCCCGATCTGCTGCTCAATCTGTCCGGCTCGCCCTACTCGTATCAGAGGACGGATCTGAGAATGTCGGTGTTTGGCGCTGTTGCCAAAACGCTCTCCTGTCCTGTCGTCTTCTGCAACCAGGCGGGCGCCAATGACCAGCTTGTGTTCGACGGCCATAGCCTCTACCTGAATGAACGGGGAGAGGTGATCCAGATCGCGAAGGGCTTCGAGGAGGACGATTTGCTGATCGATCTCTCGACAATGGCCTGCCCCTGCGCCCTTCCTGAAAGCGGAATCGCCGATCTCTATATGGCGTTAGTAACGGGCGTGCGCGACTATTTCCATAAGCAGGGTTTTACAAAGGCGGTTTTCGGCCTTTCGGGCGGGATCGATTCGAGCGTGACGGCGTGCATTGCTGCCGATGCGCTGGGACCGGAAAACGTGCTGGCGGTCAATCTTCCTACGCGGTTTTCTTCCGAAGGGAGCCGGAGCGACTCAGCGTGGCTGGCCAAAAATCTGGGAATCGGGCTTGAGACGGTCGAGATCGATGCCGTTTTTCAAAAAGTTCTGGATCTGATGGAACCCCATTTTCAGGGGAAGCCGTTCGATATCGCCGAAGAGAATTTCCAGCCGCGGATCCGGGCTATGATCCTGATGGGCTTTTCCAACAAATTCGGCCATCTGCTTCTCAGTACGGGCAACAAGAGCGAGATGGCGATGGGGTATACGACGCTTTATGGCGACATGGCGGGCGGCCTTGCGGTGCTCCACGATGTGACCAAGACGCGCGTCTACAAGATCGCCCGTTATCTCAACAGGAAGGAAGAGAGAATTCCCCATTCGATTCTTCTCAAGGAGCCAAGCCCCGAGCTGCGGCCCAATCAGAAAACCTATATCGACGCATTGCCCCACTATGATCTTCTCGATCCGATCATTGAAGAGTATATCGAAGAGAGGAAATCGCCTGAGGAAATCGCAGCGAAGATCGGCAAGCCGGTTGACTTTGTCCTCTCGGTGATCCGGAAAATCCACCAGGCGGAGTACAAGAGGCGGCAAGCTCCGATCAGCCTCCGCGTGACGCAAAAAGCCTTTAACAGGGGGCGCACAGTCCCCATCGTCCAAAAGTGGCGCTAAGGAAAATAATTTAACAGGATCCGCGCACAGGACAGAGGAAATAGGGATGCTTTATCTCTTCTTATCCTGCCTATCCTGTCCATCCTGTTAATATTCTTCTAGCTTTTTGAGCAGGGTTTTAATTTTTTGCGATTCCCCTTTTTTGCAGATCAAGATCGCATCGTCGGTTTCGACGACGATGAGGTCTTCGACGCCGATCAGCGCGATTTGTTTCTTCCCGAATACGAGATTGTTTTTCGCATCCAGGTCGACGATGTCTCCCTGGAAGACGTTGCCGCTTGCGTCTTTGGAGAGGACTTCATAGAGGCCGTCCCAGGAGCCGATATCGGACCACTGGAGCCGGAGGGGGCTGGCGACGATATGGGAGGTTTTCTCCATGACGGCGTAGTCGATGGAGAGATCGGGCATGGAGGCGAACCGCTCGCGCATTTCCAGGACAGTTCCTTTTGAAAGGCGATAGATTTCGGGCGCGTGGAGGGCGATTTCATGCCAGAACGTCTCCAGAGTGAAGGCGAAGATGCCTGCGTTCCAGAAGACGGCAGGGGATTGAATCAGCTCTTCGGCTTTGGCCCGGTTCGGTTTTTCGATGAACCGTTTGAGCGAGTAGGAGGCGGAGTCGAAAGGCGCGCCGATTTCGAGGTAGCCGAATCCGGTTTCGGGCTTTGTCGGCTGGATGCCGAAGGTGACGATTTGCCCCGATTGGACCGCGGAAAAGGCATTCGCTACAGAGCGGACCCATTCCTCTTCAGGCTCGATCAAGTGATCGGCGGGCGCCACGACGATGTTGGCATTTGAAGGGGCGATCGAAGAAAGATATTTGGCCGCCAAAGCGATCGCAGGCGCGGTGTTTCTTCGGCACGGTTCGACTAAAATCGAGATGCGGACTTTGTCTTGATAGGGTTCGATTTGGCTGCGGACGAGAGGTTCGTATTGGTCATTCGTAGAAATGACGATTTCTTTGAGATCCGGAAGGCCGAGCAGGCGCGAAACGGTTTTCTGCAAAAGAGAGGTTCCTGTTCCGAAATCGAGGAACTGTTTGGGAAATCCCTCGCGCGAGGCGGGCCAAAGGCGCGTTCCGCCGCCGCCGGCGAGCAGGATGGCGTAGGTTTCTTCGGATGCGGAGAGCGAAAAGCAGAAGAAGAGAGCGAAAAGCCATTTCATGCAGACCTCCTGAAAAAGGGACTATTTTTGCTTCCGGGGTGAGATAAATACCAGAAATTTTTTTACCTAAATATTCTCGATCTATGAGATCCTTTTTCGGAAACGAGGTATTTATGGCTCAGTCAGTTAGTTCGTCAAGGCGGGCTCAATTGGAGTTGCTTTGGGAAAAGGCCGCGTCGTTGGCGCAAGGAGAAGACGCAGTTGTTTTTCGGACGCGGATTTTGCCTGGAAACGGAGCTCTTTTAATCAGGGTCGAGGGGATTTGGAGGAGAGCGAAGGAGGTTTTGATAGAGCAGTCAAGAGATCATCTTGAGCGCGTCCAGAGCCATCTTGCTCTGCAAAAAGAAGCTTTGGCTTATTGGCAGACGAAGCGGGAGCAGCTCACTGATCAGGAAGCTGAGAGTTCTTCCGGATCCGGCGCAAGGCGCCTCTCAAATCCACTCATTACGTTCGAAGTGTGCGACCAGTATATCCAGCAGTATTCAGCTTCATCCGAGCATGCAGAAGAGATTCTCCGCACGTCGCAGCGCGCCCTTGCCGTCCTCGAATCGCTTCCCGGAATTCCGTTCGAAGAACGGAAAATGTAGCGGAGGAGCCAAAAATTTAATCTACTTTTGATTTGCAGGAGAAGTGTTTGGAGAGCTGCTCCAGGATGTAGGCTTCCAGCTCCTGGGGCTTCTGGATTTTTTTGGGAAGGAGAAGCGTGGTTCTGTGGGTCGTCTTTCCGAGCTGCTGCTCGGCGAGAAGCGAGAGGTTGTTGAATTTGAGCAGAGTGAAATGGTTCGCGGCGGCATAGGCGCGGATGCGGGTGAGGTGGACGAGCCAGATGACCGGATCGGGGGGCTCTCCGAAGCGGTCTTTCATCTCAGCGAGGAGCTGGTCGATTTCGGAGAAGAGCGAAGCTTCGCCAAGCCGGTGGTATAGCTCCATGCGGAGAGAGACTTCGTTGATGTACGATTCGGGAATCCGCGCGTCGTAGGTGAATTCCATCTTCGTTTCGTTGAAGGTGATCGGCGCCTGTTTTTTGAGGGCGTCGATCGCCCGCTTGAGGAGCTTGCAGTAGAGGTGGAAGCCGATCGCCGAGACCTGCCCCGACTGCTGGAGGCCGAGGATGTCGCCTGCCCCGCGGATCTCAAGATCGCGCATGGCGATCTTCATGCCGCCGCCGTAGCCGCTCGCCTCGACCAGGGCGTTGAGCCGTTTGCGGGACTGCTCCGGAAGGCGGACGTTTTTCGGTATCAGGAAATAGGCGTAGGCGGCGCGGTTCCACCTGCCGACCCTGCCGCGGAGCTGGTAGAGGTCGGCGAGGCCGTAAGTGTCTGCCCGGTCGATGAGGATTGTGTTCGCATTCGGAATGTCGATCCCGTTCTCGACGATGGTCGTGGCGAAGAGGATGTCGATTTCGCCTTGCTTGAACCGGTGGATGATCGAGTCGACGGCGTCGGTGTCCATCTGCCCGTGGATGATCCCGATCCGGAGCGAGGGGATCAGTTTTTGAACCAGGTCGGCTCTCTGGTGGATCGATTCGACGCGGTTGTGGATGAAAAATGCCTGGCCGCCGCGCGAGATTTCGCGGAGCAGGGCGTTTTGGATCAGCTCGGGCTCGGTTTCGGCGATGATGGTTTTGATTGGGAGCCGGTCTTGCGGCGGGGTGCTGATCACCGACATGTCGCGCGCATGGACAAGCGACATGTAAAGCGTGCGCGGGATCGGAGTCGCCGAGAGAGTGAGGCAGTCGACGCCCACTTTGAATTTCTTGAGATGCTCTTTGGCCTTCACGCCGAACCTTTGCTCTTCGTCGATGATGAGCAGGCCGAGGTCTTTGAACGAGACGTCGTTGGAGAGGAGCCGGTGGGTGCCGATCAGGATGTCGACTTTCCCTTTATGGACTTTGTCGAGGATTTCGGCCGATTCCTTCGGCGTCTGGAAGCGGGAGACGACGCCGACCTGGATTGGAAAGCCGCTCATCCGCTGCCGGAAGGTGTCGTAGTGCTGGAGCGCTAGGACGGTGGTCGGGACGAGGACGGCGACCTGTTTCTGCCCATCGGCTACCGCCTTGAAGGCAGCGCGCATCGCCACTTCGGTTTTCCCGTAGCCGACATCGCCGCAGACGAGCCGGTCCATCGGTTTTTCGGAGATCATATCTTCTTTGATTGCGGCGATCGCGAGCAGTTGGTCTTGCGTCTCGGTATAGGGGAAGTCCCGTTCGAATTGCTGGAGAAGATCTCCGTCCGGCGGATAGCGGAAGCCGCCCTGGACGGTTCGCTCGGCGTAGAGCTGCAGAAGTTCGTTTGCATAGCCGACGATCTGCGCCTGTGCGCTGGCTCTGGCTGCCTGCCACCGTTTGCCGCCGAGCTGGCTGAGAGAAGGAGGTTCCTCTTTTGCGCCGATGTAGCGGGAGACGAGATAGGCCTGCGAGAGGGGAACGAAAAGCTTGCTCTCCTCGGCGTACTGAAGCGTGAGGAATTCGGTTTCCTGTCCGAGGTGATTGGTGTGCTTCTCCATGCCGAGATAGCGGCCGATTCCGCTGTGGAAATGGACGACGAGGTCGCCGGGCGAGAGTTGATGGAACTCAGCCGCGGGCGTGTGGGTCGTCCCGCGCCATTTCTGGCGGCGGATGCGCGTCCGCTTCGTGATCTCCGGATTGGGGATGACGGCGAGAGGTATGTCCGTTGCGACGAAGCCGGAGGGGAGATACCCTTTTTCGAAACGGGCCTTTGGGGGCAAGCTGGGGATTTGCCGCTTGACCTCGTCCTCTTCGGTTTCATTCGCGTTCAAAAAGAGTAGGGAGAGATTCGGATCGGGCTTGAAAAAGTCGAGGAATGTGACTTCGCCCTCTTCGGGGATCTCTTCGAGGAAATAATCGGCCACTTTCCGGAACGGATGGAAATAGCGGGCCGCTTTGAAAGTATGGGAGAGGGCTTCGAACTGCACATGCTGCAGGTATTTGCTCCGCTCCTTCATCTTTTCTACGGGAGAGAGCTCTTCGATGTTCGCCTCGGTGCAGAAGATGTGGCGGCTCTCTTTCCAGCGGACGAGCAGGTCTTCGAGCTTGTAGAAGAACATCGACTTCGCGCCGGGCATGTTCTTCAGGCTCACGTAGGTGTCTTCGATCAGGGCGAGATCGTCCCAGAAAAGGATCCAGTCGTCTCCAAGATAGTCTCCGATATTTACCAGGCGCGGGGCGTTTTGCAGGAGGGGCAGTTCTTTCGCGGGGGAGAGGAAGATTTCGGAGGCCTTGCCGATCGATTTCTGCCCCACTGGATCGAAGGTGCGGATCTCCTCGATTTCATCGCCGAAAAATTCGATCCGGAACGGGTCGGCGGAGGCAACCGGGAAGAGGTCGAGGATGCCGCCTCTTAAGGCAAATTCGCCTTTATCGGAGACGACCGGCGCGCGGGCGTAGCCGAGAGAAGTCAGGAACTCAGGCAGCGAGGAGAAGGGGATTTTCGTTCCTTTTTTCCAACGGTGCAAAAGAGGCGCGATGGCGTCTTTCGGCAGCACTTTTTGGAGGAGGGCCGGGAGAGGGCAGAGGAGGATCGAGGGACCTTTCTTGTGGATGAGCGTGTGGAGCGCTTCGAACCGCTTGCCAAGGATGTCGGGACTTGGCGCGATTTCCTCGCCAGGCAGCGTCTCCCACGCAGGAAACTCGACGGCCAGTCCGGGCGCGAAGGTAGAGAGGCTGTCGAAGAGAGAATCTTCGCGGGTCCCGCCGGTGATGACGAGGATCGATTTTTTGGATGTTTCAGCGACCAGAGAAGCGAGGAGGGCTTTGGGGACGTCCCAAAGCCCTTCAATGAGGAACGAGCCGTTTTCGGCGAGGGCCTTTTGAAAAAAGGAGAGCGACGGGCTCTCCAAAATCCGTTTTAGCATCGTTCCTTAAGCAGGTGGCGTATTTTATCGAGGGCTTTTGGCAATCCGGCTGGATCTTTGCCTCCGGCCTGCGCGAGGTTCTGTTTTCCGCCGCCGCCGCCCTGAATGAAGGGCGCCGCCTCTTTGATGAGAGACGAGGCGTGGATGTTTTTCTGTACCAGATCGGGGCTGACCGAGACGAGCAGCTGGCACCGCTCGCCGATTTTCGCGCCGAGGGCGACGACGCCCGACTGGATCTGCTGCATTAAATCTTCTGCGAAGGAGTTCAGATCTTCCGCATCCACAGCGACTTCAGCTGCGATCAGGACGATCGAGCCGAAATGCTCTTTTCGCGTCAGGCATTTTTCGACGAGCTGCTTGAGCTGGCCGCGGCGAAATGCTTTCAGCTCCTGCGTCAGGAGTTTATTTTCGTCGAGAAGCGACTGGAGCCTCTCCGGAAGCGATTGCACTGTCGATTTCATTTGGACGGCGATCGACTGGAGAAGATCTTCCTGCTGCTGCACCATCTGCTCGGCGGTTTTGCCCGAGACGGCTTCGATGCGGCGCACGCCTGCGGCGATGCTGCTCTCCTTGGCGATCTTGAAGAGGCCGATGGTGCCCAGCCGGCCCGTGTGGGTTCCCCCGCACAGTTCTTTCGAGAAGTCGGCGTCGACTACGCGCACTTTTTCGCCGTATTTTTCGCCGAAGAACTGCTTGATGTCGTCCCGTTTTTGGGCGTCGTCATAGGCGAGTTCATACGTTTGCACCTGGACGTCGGTGCGGATTTTCTCATTCACGAGATTTTCGATTTCGCGCAGCTCGGCAGGCGTCACCCCTTTGTGGTGGCTGAAGTCGAAGCGGAGCCGCTTGTCGTCTACGAGAGAGCCCGCCTGCTTGATGTGGGCGCCCAGGACTTTCTGCAAGGCCCAGTGGAGCAGGTGGGTGGCGGTGTGGTTGTTCTGGATCTCGCGGCGGCGCGTCTCGTCGATGGCGGCGTGAACCGTATCGTTTTTCCGGAGGGTTCCCGAGTTTACTTTGCCGAGATGGGCGATGACGCCGGGGAAGGGCGCGGTCGTGTCGTAGACCTGGAACTGACTCGCTCCCTTGATCAGGTGGCCTGTGTCGCCGACCTGCCCGCCCATTTCAGCGTAGAAAGGAGTCTTGTCGAGCAGCGCGAGCGCTTCCTGGCCTTCGAAGATCTCGTCAACGAATTTCCCGTCGACGACCAGGCCGAGAATATGGGCGTCGCTCTTCGCGTGGCTGTAGCCGATGAACTGGCACGGTTTGTGCGTGCGGGTGAAGTCGCTGAAGAAGTTCTGGTCGAACTGCTGGGCCGCCGTCTTGTGGGCTTTGCGCGATTTTTCCTTCGCTTCTTCTTCGAGAGTTTGGAAGCGGGGCAGATCGACGTCGAGCGCTTCATCTTTGGCGATGAGGAGAATTTCTTCCAGCGGGAAGCCGTAGGTGTCTTTCAACTTGAAGGCGTCCTCGCCGCTGATTTTTTTCGAGGCGGCTTGCGACCGTTCGATCACCTGGCTCAGGAGAAGCCCGCCGCGGTGGAGCGTCCTTAAGAAGGACTCTTCCTCGATGGTCAATATTTCGGCGATCCGGCTCTGCGACGCTTTGAGTTCAGGGAAATCTTCGCCCATCGAGCTGAGGAGGCGGGGGAAGACGTCGGCGAGGAAGGGGCGCTGCAGCCCCAGCATCCGGCCGTAGCGGACGGCTCTGCGCAAGATTTTTCTTAAAACGTAGCCGCGATCTGTGTTGCTTGGCTGGACGCCGTCGGCAATCGCGAACGAGAGGCTCCGGATGTGGTCGGCGATCACGTGGAAAGCGGGAGCCATCTGGCTGTTTTCCGGATCGTATTTCTTGCCGGAGAGCTGCTCGACTTGGGCGATCAGGCCGCGCAGGATGTCTGTCTGGAATACGGTTTCGACGCCCAATTTAAGGGAGGCGACCCGCTCGAGGCCGGAGCCGGTGTCGATCGACTGCTTGGGGAGCGGCTCCATTTTGCCGGAAGCGTCGCGGGAAAACTGCATGAAGACGAGGTTCCAGAATTCGAGATAGCGCTCGCCGGTCAAATCTTCTTTGGGGCTTTTCGCTGGGCCGTATTTCTCGCCGCGGTCATAGAGCAGCTCAGAGCAGGGGCCGCAGGGGCCAGTGTCTCCCATCGCCCAAAAATTTTCTTTTTCGCCGAACCGGACGATCCGGTCGGAGGAGATATGCTTCTGCCACAGTTCGAACGCTTCGTCGTCGTCTTTATAGACCGAGACCCAGATTTTCTTTGGATCGAACGCGAATACGTGGGTCGAGACGTCCCAGGCGAACGCGATCGCCTCTTTTTTGAAATAATCGCCGAAGGAAAAGTTGCCAAGCATCTCGAAGAAGGTGAGGTGGCGGGAGGTATGGCCGACGTTGTCGAGGTCGTTATGCTTGCCGCCGACGCGGATGCATTTTTGGGTGGTGACCGCCCGGGTGTAGTCCCGTTTCGATTTGCCGAGGAAGACGTCTTTGAACTGGTTCATTCCCGCGTTGATGAAGAGGAGGGTGGGGTCGTCGTGGGGAATAACGGGGGAAGAGGGGACAATCGTATGGCCCTGGGATTTAAAGTACTGGAGGAAGGAGCGGCGTAAGTTCTGTGAAAGCATAAAAGTCCTTTGAATAGACAGGCTAGTCTACTGGAAGATCGCCCGATAAGTCAATGGCGGGGAGGAGCGGGATTGGCAGAAAAGAAAAGGACAGGATTCGGAGGATGACGGCTCGCGCTGCGAGCCTAAGGATAGACAGGATAAAAAGAGGGGGGGCGCCGGGTCCACCCCCATAAAATGGGGCTGGATGCGCCGCTGGCGCATCGGCGAACTCCGTTCGCACCCGGCGCTCTAGTTGCTTTTGAGAGAAGGTTCTTGTTGCGGGGATAGGGGCAGGTGGATCAAAATAGAGGTTTTAAAAAAAGGAATGGTTATGGACGAAGATCTTAAGAAGCAGCTTGGGAAGATCGCAGGGACGATCCGGGCGCTTTCAATCGACGCAGTGCAAAAAGCGAACTCGGGCCACCCGGGAATGCCGATGGGATGCGCAGAACTCGGCGCGTATCTTTATGGATGCCTGCTCCGCCATAACCCCAAAAATTCCAAGTGGGCAGGCAGAGACCGGCTTGTTTTATCGGCAGGCCACGGCTCCATGTGGCTCTATTCATGCCTCCATCTGGCCGGCTTCAAACTTTCGCTCGACGAGATCAAGAGGTTCCGCCAGCTCCATTCGCATACGCCAGGCCACCCTGAATACGGCGTGACCGACGGCGTCGAAGCGACGACGGGGCCGCTTGGCCAAGGCGTGGGCAACGCGGTCGGCATGGCGCTCGGAATGAAGATCCTGGCGTCGAAATTCAACCGCGAGGAATATCCGCTTTTCACCAATAAAATCTATGCGCTCGCAGGCGACGGCTGCATCATGGAAGGGATCTCTTCCGAAGCCTCCTCTTTGGCAGGGCATCTGAAACTGAACAACCTTGTGCTGATCTACGATGCGAACAATATCTGCCTCGATGGACCGCTCGCCGAATGCTGCTCCGAAGACACCAAGTCGCGCTATAAAGCGTATGGCTGGGACGTGTATGATTTAGACGGGTACGATCTCGATCGGATGGAAGCCATCTTTGGAGAGATCCGGAAGAAGCAGGAGCGTCCTGTTCTCGTGGTCGCCCGCACCGTAATAGGCAAAGGTTCTCCCCATAAAGCGGGGACGCATAAAGTCCACGGCTCTCCTCTCGGCCCTGAAGAAGTGGCGGCGACGAAAGAAGCTCTCGGTTTGCCAAAAGAGGAGTTTTATGTCCCTCAGTCGGTGCGCACGTTTTTCGAGCAGAAGCTGGAGAAAGACGAAGCTCTGGAAGCGGAGTGGAAAGAGATGTTCCGCAGATGGGCGAACGCCTACCCGGATCTTGCCGTCGAATACGAGCGGATGCAGAACTACTATCTGCCGGCCGATCTCGAAGAGACTTTGAAGAAGGTGGAGATCAAGTCGCCGATGGCGACACGCGCCTCTTCGGGCGCCGTGATCCAGGTTCTTGGAAAGCTTCTGCCGCAGGTGTATGGCGGCTCGGCCGACCTTTCCGGCTCCGACTCGACGATGATGAAAGATTTTCCGCTCATCGCTCCAGGCAATTTCGCAGGCCGCAACATCAAGTACGGCGTCCGCGAATTCGCGATGGGGACGATTGCCAACGGCTTGTCTCTTACAGGAATGATGCAGCCGTTCTGCGGCACCTTCCTCACGTTCTCCGACTACATGCGCAATTCGATCCGCCTGGCGTCGCTTTCGCCCTATCATGTAATTTATCAATTCACCCATGATTCGATCTTCCTCGGCGAAGATGGGCCCACTCACCAGCCTGTCGAACAGCTCGCTTCTCTCCGGTCGATCCCGAACCTTCATGTGATCCGCCCTGCCGATTCGCACGAGGTGCGGATGGCGTGGCTCGCTGCGCTCAAGTACAAAGGGCCGACGGCGCTCGTCCTGTCGCGGCAGAACCTGCCCGATCTCGCCGAGACGCAGATTCCGTATGAGCAGGGGATGGCCCGCGGCGCCTATATCGTCCGAAAAGAGAAGGGCAAGCCCGACTTCACCCTCTTTTCTACCGGCTCCGAACTCTGCCTTGCTATGGAGGCAGCCGCCCGTCTCGAAAAAGTAGGCAAGCATGTGCGCGTCGTCTCGATGCCTTGCTGGGCGCTCTTTGAAAAGCAGCCGGAAGAGTACAAGAAGTCGATCGTCGAGGGAGATCTCGGCGTCCGCGTCGCGATCGAAGCGGCGGTTGAATTCGGCTGGCACAAGTACATCGGAAGGGGCGGCGTCGCTATCTGTATGGAAAGCTTCGGCCACTCGGCTCCCGCGCCGGATCTTGCGCAAGAGTACGGCTTCACGGTGGATGAAATCGTCGAGCGCCTCCTCAGCCGCGCGAAATAAATCCTTCTTCAGGCTCTCCCTTTTTTCGGGGAGAGCTCAAGTTTTTTTTCTGCCTTTCTTGAATTTTTTCCTGCCCAGCAGTAAATTATTTTCATACTCAGGGGGGCCTAGTGCAAAAGAAATTTGTGTTAAAATCGGCGTTCGCAGCCGCTGTCCTTGTAAATTCGCCATTGTTCGCAGGCATGTGCTGCGAAGAGATGAAGCCGATGCAGGAGTGCCTAAATCCTTCGGCGCGCTGCTATCTCGACAACGGATTCGAAGCTTCGGCGGATTTCCTTTACTGGAAACCGGAACAGCCCGATCTTCCCTTTGCATTCGTCAATACGAACTCTGGAAATGAAGATATAGGATTTATCCAATATATTAATTTTGATTGGAGTCCTGGGGTTCGCGTTGGACTTGGCTGGGATACAGACTATGACGGCTGGAATGTCAATGCGAATTGGACCTGGATGCGCAATAAATCGGATACAACGGTCGATTTCGTTACTGCGAATACGGATCCAGCAACGGTTTCTAACGATTTCCGCGGCGTCCATATCCCCTCGCTATACATCAAGACAAATAGCGATGGCATGACTACGGTCGACAATATTTCATTCGGATCTGCCAAAGCATCCTGGAAATTGCTCTATAATATGTTCGACCTCGGACTCAGCAAGCCCTACTCGGTCAGCAGAAAGCTGGACCTAACGCCCTCAATCGGCGTTCAGGGCGGATGGATTTCACGCCACCTTGATCTTTTCTACAACCTTGAACCCTTTGCCGAAGGGAATTGGAACCAGAACGAAGAGACCAAATATTGGGGCGTCGGTCCCAAATTCGGTCTGAATACGGATTGGAAACTCGGAAATTGCGGGTTTGAGTTGTTCGGCAACTTCGCATCTGCGCTTCTTTTCGGACAGTGCTTTGATGAGAGGCTCGACGTCGTACCAATCATTCCGACGCCCGTCTATCCGGTTACCGCGATTGATATTACGCGGCAACCGAAAAGAACTCGGGTCGTGCCCACCCTCCAGATGGCGATGGGCTTGGGGTGGAACAAGTGCTTCAATTACTCATGCCACGACTACTATGTGAATTTGGACGCCGCCTGGGAAGTGAACTGCTACTGGAATCTCCAGAATTTCTTCCAAATCCAAGGGAAGCAAGCGAATTATAATTTTGAAACAAGCTTGAACCTCAGCGGATTGACGCTTCATGCCCGGTTTGGTTTTTAAGCGAGGATTTTTCGGAGACGCTGCTTTTTTCCAGATGGAATATCTTTCAGCAGCTAAGGGATGTTTTTGTTTGGATGTAATAGGTTGATTTTTACCACAAGGAAGTCTGGAATGAAAAAAAACTCAGTGATTCAACCGGCGGTTAGAACCCTCGCCTTTTTTAGCCTTTTAAACGCTCCCTTGTTTGCAGGCATGTGCTGCGAAGAGATGAAGCCGATGCAGAAATGTCTGAATCCTTCGGCGCGCTGCTATCTCGACAATGGATTCGAGGCATCGGCAGATTTCCTCTATTGGAAACCGGAACAGTCCAAGCTTCCCTTCGCATTCGTCAACACCAATCCCAACAGAGAAGATACAGGTTTTATTCAATTCATCAATTTCGATTGGAGTCCTGGAGTTCGGGTCGGGCTTGGATGGAACACAGACTACGACGGCTGGAATCTGAATGCAGATTGGACCTGGATGCGCAATAAATCGAATACAAAGGTCGATTTTGTGACCCGGAGTCCTTTGGATGGGCTTTTCCTTCTTAACGAGTTGCGCGGCGTCCATGTTCCCTCTTTTTATGTCGAGACAAACTCTGATAACACAACTACCATCCCGAATATCTCACTCGGATCGGCCAAAGCATCCTGGAAATTGCTCTATAATATGTTCGATCTCGAACTCAGCAAACCCTACTCAGTCAGCAGAAGGCTGGATCTGACTCCATCGATCGGCGTTCAGGGCGGATGGATTTCCCGCCATTTGGATCTTTTCTACGATGTTATGCCGTTTGACGATGGCGGTTGGTCCCAGAATGATGAGACGAATTATTGGGGCGTCGGTCCCAGATTCGGTCTGGATACAGATTGGAAACTCGGCAATTGCGGGTTTGAGTTATTTGGCGACTTCGCTTCAGCCCTCCTTTTTGGCCAGTGCTTTAATGAGTACCATGATATAACGCTTTACACCGAAGGGGGAGCTATTTTATCGGACAATTTGATTCGTATTACGCGGGAACCTAAAAGAACCCGTCTCGTCCCTACGATTCAAATGGCATTAGGCTTGGGGTGGAACAAGTGCTTCAATTACTCATGCCACGACTATTATGTGAATTTGGACGCTGCCTGGGAAGTGAACTACTACTGGAATCTCTCGAATTTCTTCCAAGTGCAAGGGAAGCAAGCGGCTTACAACTCTTCAGCAAGCCTGGATTTGAGCGGATTGACCCTGAACGCCCAGTTTGGTTTCTAATCCAAACCTTTCCATCTTTTCCCGGTGGAGCTTTTTTTTCTTTGTGATATCGTGGCGGCATGGGAAAAATTTTAAGTTGCACGAGATTCCTCGACGCTCTGAAAGGCGAGAATGAAGGCCGCCCCCCGATTTGGCTCATGCGCCAGGCGGGTCGCTACCTGCCTGAATACCGCGCTCTGCGCAGCCAATGGAAACTAAAAGAGCTTTTTTTTACTCCTGAATTGGCCGCTGAAGCCACGCTGATGCCGATCCAAAGGTTCGGCGTCGACGCCGCGATCCTCTTCAGCGATATTACCGTCATCGCCCTTTGTTTGGGCCTCAAGCTCGATTTTAACGAAGGCCCCGTCATTGATCCGCTCGTTTCCGTACAGGACGTCGAACGTCTCCCTGTTTTAGATCCGCGCGAAATGCTGGATCCGGTGAGGAAAACGGTCGAAATTCTGAGGGGGGAACTGGAAGTGCCTCTGATCGGCTTTTGCGGCGGGCCTTTCACAGTGGCAAGCTATCTGATCGAAAAGCACAGCGGCCACGATTTGCCTGCGACGAAAAAATGGATCTACCGCCATCCGGAGGCGTTGAAGGCGCTCCTGGACAAAATTGCCGAGGCGTCGATCGGGTATCTGAAGATGCAGACGGAGGCAGGCGCCGAAGCGGTGCAGATCTTCGATTCCTGGGCCCACGTTCTGTCGAAGGAACACTGGATCGAATTTTGCTACCCGGTTTTGAAGCGGATGATCGACGAGGTGGATAAACCGGCCATTGTGTTCATGCGAGGGGCGAGCTTCCGCGCAGACGAGCTGGCCTCTTTGCGGCCCGCAGGAATCAGCTTCGACTGGCTGAAGCCGATGAGCGAATTTAGAGAGCGGGTGCCGCGCGGAATCGCCGTGCAGGGAAACCTCGATCCCGATCTCCTCTATGCGCCGATTCCTGAGATCCGGAAAGAAGCTGTAAAGCTTCTTCGGTCAATGGAAGGGGAGAGCGGGTTCATCGTGAATCTGGGTCACGGCGTGAAGCCTGACGTTCCCGTCGAGGCGGTCGAGTGTTTGGTCGATACGGTAAAGCGGTTTAATGGATAAGTTCGCCTTTTGGCATTGGCCTGTAGACAAGCTCTACGTTCACCTGCACAGCCGCCCTACAGGTCTGACAACCCGCGAGGCGGCTGTTCGACTTAAAAAATTCGGACTGAACAGCCTCAAGGCTCCCGGAAAAGGAAAGGGGCTGGTTCTTTTTTTATGCCAATTTAAAAGTCCTCTCATCCTTCTTTTGCTTGGAGCTGCGATTGTTTCGGCTCTTCTCGACGGAAAGCTCGATGCCGGAATTATCTTCGCCATCGTCATTTTTAGCGGGGTTTTAGGTTATTTCCAGGAGAGAGGCGCGATCCATGCGCTCGAAGGTCTTCTGCGGCTTGTCGAGACGAAGGCGGATGTTGTCCGCGAGGGAAAGGAGATCGAGATCCCGGCCGATCAGGTGGTTCCCGGCGACATTTTGGTTTTGCGCGCAGGCGATTTAGTTCCTGCGGATTGCATTCTCCTTGAAGCGAACCATTTTTTCGCAGATGAAGCGACGCTGACGGGCGAGAGCGCGCCTGTTGAAAAGAGTCCAGGCGAGCTCCCTTTGGAGACGCCTCATTTGAAACGAACGAACGCGCTCTTTATGGGGACGATGGTCGCGAGCGGAGTCGGGACGGCGATCGCGGTGGCTACGGGCCGCTCGACCGAGTTCGGCCATTTGGCCGAGAGAGTCCGGTTCCGCCCGCCCGAAACAGCCTTCGAGACGGGTGTGCGCCGCTTCGGATTCTTCCTATTGGAAGTGACGCTCATTCTGGTGATCGCGATCTTCGCCTTCAACATCTATTTCCAGCGCCCTGTCATCGAGTCGTTTCTTTTTTCTCTGGCGCTTGCCGTTGGTCTGACGCCGCAGCTTCTCCCCGCGATCATCTCGGTCAACCTGGCGCACGGAGCGAGAAGAATGGCGAAGAAAAAAGTGATCGTGAAGCGGCTCGCCTCGATTGAAAATTTTGGGCAGATGGACGTTCTTTGCTCCGATAAGACGGGCACTGTAACGCTCGGAAAAATTTCTCTCGACGCAGCGGTCGGAGTCGAGGGGAAAGAGAGCGCAAACTGCGCCCTTTACGCCTTTTTGAACGCCCATTTTCAGTCAGGGTACGCCAATCCGCTCGACGACGCGATTTTGACGTCTCTTTCTTTGGATGCGGCGGGTTGGGAAAAGATCTCCGAGACGCCCTACGATTTCGTCCGCAAACGGCTCAGCGTTGCGTTGCAGCGCGAAGGCAAAATAGTTCTGATCGCCAAAGGCGCAGTCCCCCAGATGCTCGCCGTTTGCTCGCAGGCTGAGGCCGAGGGAAAAATTGTCCCGCTGGCGCAGGTTCGCAGTTCGGTGGAAGCCTATTTTGAAAAAAAGAGCCAGGAAGGATTCCGGACGCTTGCGGTCGCGGTTGGAGAAGGAGAGAAGGAAGAATACCTGACTCTTTGCGGTTTTTTGCATTTTCTCGATCCTGTAAAGCCCGGGATTGTCGAGGCCGTCGCCGAACTGAAAAAGAAAGGCGTGGCCCTGAAGATCGTCACGGGGGACCACCGCTCGATCGCCGCCCATGCGGCGGAGGCGCTCGGGCTCTCCCGCGCTGCGATCATTACAGGAGAAGAACTCCATCGGACGAGCGACCGGGCCCTATTGAAAGTAGTACAGGAAAAAAACGTCTTCGCCGAGATCGAACCGAACGAAAAGGAACGGATCATTTTGGCTCTTCGAAAAGCGGGCCATGTGGTTGGGTATCTGGGCGACGGCGTGAACGACGTATCGGCTCTCCACAGCGCCGACGTCGGGATCGCTGTAGAAAATGGCGCCGATGCGGCCAAAGAGGCGGCCGATCTGATCCTGCTGGAGAAAGATCTCGGCGTGTTGAGAGAAGGAGTAGAAGAAGGCCGCTGCACGTTCGTCAACACGCTGAAATACGTCTATATGGCGGCGAGCGCCAATTTCGGGAATATGTTCAGCATGGCGGGGGCCTCTCTCTTCCTCAACTTCCTCCCGCTTCTCCCCAAACAGGTTCTCCTCACCAACTTTCTCACCGATTTTCCCGAGATGGCGATCGCCACCGACCGGGTCGACGCCGAAACGGTTTCGCGGCCGGTCCGCTGGGATCTTCCGTTTATTCGGAAATTCATGATTGTCTTTGGATTGATCAGCTCGGTATTCGATTTTCTCACGTTCGGCGTACTGCTCTATTTTCTGAAAGCCGACGAGACTCTTTTCCAGTCGGGGTGGTTCGTCGAATCGGTCCTCTCGGCTACGCTGATCGTTTTGGCCATCCGTACCCGCGGGCCGATCTACCGGTCGAAACCGGGCAGGCTGCTCCTTTTCGCTGTTCTTGCGGTGGCAGTCGGAGTTCTCTTCGTCCCCGTTTCTCCGCTTGCGGAACTCTTCCATTTTTCGCCCCTGCCCGCTCTCTTTTATTGGACCCTGGCAGGCATCGTCGTTCTTTACATCGGCGCGGTCGAGATCGCCAAGAAATTTTTCTTCCATCGCTATTCCGGGGGGAGTAGAATCGCCCCCTATGGCGACCGATCTCATCCAAGTCGACCCTGAGCTTCTCGCGAAATGGAACCGTTCCGTTCCGCGCTACACCAGCTATCCCACCGCGCCCCAGTTTTATGCGATCGACGAATCTGCCTATAGAGAGAAGCTCGCCGCGTTCGGCCGCACGGAAAAACCGCTCTCGCTCTATCTCCATATCCCGTTTTGCAAATCGATGTGCCTTTTCTGCGGCTGCTCGGTCGTTTTGAACCGCAAACCTGAAAGGCAGTCTCTCTACCATGCCCATCTCTTGAAAGAAATCGCTCTCATCGCAGATCAATTTCCATCGAGGCGGAGTGTCTCGCAGCTCCACTTCGGAGGCGGCACGCCGACCTCTCTAACGGAAGAGGAATTCGATCAGACGGTCGATTTGCTCAAGACTCGCTTCCATTTCCTCCCCGACGCCGAAATCTCGATCGAAGTCGATCCGCGCACCGTGTTCGCCGATCAGGGAAGGAAGCTTGCGCACCTGAAAAAACTTGGGTTCAACCGCGTGAGCTTCGGCGTGCAGGATCTCGACCCGGATGTGCAGGAAGCCGTCCGCAGAAGGCAGAGCGAGGAGATGACTGTCGAAACGTATTGGAGGGCCAGAGAGCTGGGATTCGAGGGGATCAATATCGATCTCATCTACGGCCTGCCGCTCCAAACGGCTGCCCGATTCGGGAAAACGGTTGAAAAGCTCCTTCAGCTCAAGCCCGACCGGATCGCGTTTTATTCCTACGCCAAAGTCCCCTGGCTCAAAGCCCATCAGAAAGCGATACCCGACGAGACGCTTCCTTCCACCGAGGAGAAGTTTAAGATCTATGTCGAGGCGCGCGAAAAGTTTATGCGCGGCGGCTACACCGCGATCGGGATGGATCATTTCGCTCTGACAACCGATCCGATGTCGAAAGCCTATTTCGAAAGGCGGCTCACCCGCAATTTCCAGGGCTATTCGATGAAGCTTGCTGACGATATGATCGGAATGGGAGTCACGTCGATCGGATTTATAGAGAACGCTTTTTTCCATAATCTCAAGGATCTTGCCGATTACCAAAATTGCGTTGCCAGGGGATCGCTTCCCGTCCACAGGGGATTTATCTTAAGCGAAGAGGATATCCGGCGCCGCTGGATCATCCAGTCTCTGATGTGCCATTTCGAGCTGGACAAGCGCGAATACGAAGACCGGTTCGGCCATCCTTTCGCCTTCCCTCTCGATGAATTGAAAGGGGAGGGATTTCTGGAAGAGACGCCCGAAAAGCTCCTTCCAACTCCTGTTGGGCGCCTCTTCATCCGGATCATCGCGTCGGCGTTCGACGCCTATCTTTCCAAGGGACAATATTCGAGGGCGGTATGAAATTTCTCATTCTCGGCGGCGGGATTTCCGGACTGAGCGCCGCCTGGTTTCTTCGAAAAAAATACCCGGACGCGAAAATCACGCTGCTCGAAAAGGAGAGCCGGCTCGGCGGATGGATCCGGACCGAGAGAGGGGCATATTTTTTCGAGAAGGGGCCACGGACATTTCAGGCGAGCCGCTGCCCGGCTTTGCTTCAATTGATCCGCGATACGGGGCTTGAAGACGAATTGATCTTTTCCGACCCGTCTGCCAATCGCCGTTATCTCTTATGTAAGGGGAAGCTCCGCTCTGTAGGCTCGATGATTCCCCGCATCATTCCATCGCTTCTTCTCGAGCCCTTCATTCCCAAAGGATCGGGAGAGGATGAGTCGATCTACGATTTTGCCGCCCGGAGATTCAGCCCGCGGGCAGCCGAGACCCTCTTCGATCCGCTGACGCTCGGCATCTACGGCGGCGATATCCGGAAGCTCTCGATCCGCTCCTGCTTTCCCATCCTCTTCAAATGGGAACAGGAAAACGGATCGGTCCTGAAAGGGATGTTCTCTTCGCGAGGGAAAAAGAAAAAAAAGCCCCGCGGCCTCTTTTCGCTCCAAAATGGAATGGAGAGCCTGATCGCCGCCCTTGAGAGGCAAAGTTCCGTTGAAGTGATCTACAACTGCGAAGCTGAGGCGATCCGCCCCGACGGGATCTGGGCAGGAAGAAGAGTGTGGAGCGCAGACCGGATCTATTCCGCCCTGCCTGCGCATGCGGCGGGGAAGCTTCTGGGCGAAGAGTTTACGGTCGGGTCGATGTGGGAAGCCAATCTTGTCTTCGAGGGAGATGTGTTGCTGAAAAAGGGATTCGGCTATCTCGTTCCCACCTGCGAAAAGGAGCCGCTGCTCGGAATGATCTTCGACTCTTCTGTTTTCCCGCAGCAAAGCAGCAAAGGCGAGACGCGCCTCACCGCGCTCCTGCGCAGCGAAACGCCGGATCCGGAAAAAGCGACGCTTTTGGCTGCGAAAAACCATCTGGGCATTCAGCGCGAACCGTTGAAAACCTCTCTCTTCTACGCCAAAAAATCGATTCCCCAATTCGAAGTGGGCTATCATGAAAAGATCTCCCGCTTCGAAGAGCGGGCGAAGCAAAAGTTCCCATTTCTGTCTCTCTTAGGCAATTACATCGACGGAGCCTCCGTTGAAGCCTGCATCCAGCGCTCTTTTAAAATTATTATTTGATAAAATAATTTCTGCTAATTGTAACTAAATTAGCGGTATAGTATTATTAAAGAAGGTGAATTAGGTTTATACAATCGCCTCTAATAAATAATAACGTAATAAAGTGTGGGGTTTGTGTGGATATTCATTTCCCTTCAGAGGGCGTAAATTTTTCCCCGATCGGCGGGGACGAAGTTCCTGGGCAGGACGAGATCGAGAATCCGTTCGTCCGGACGGCTGAAAAAACAACGCAGCTGGGCAAGCAGATAGGCGCTCAGCCAAAAGAAAAGGCTCTTTCCAACCGCAAAATCGTCCAGCTCGCTGTTCAGGATGAGTTGGCGGGGCGCGTGGATCAAGTGGCCGCAAACTGGGACGCGATGGATCCCGAGGCGCTCGCCGAATCGATCATCGATCTCGAGGACCGCGTTGCGGTTTTGAAAGACGTCCAGTCTCCTGAATTGGATACGATCCGCGCTCAGGTGAAACACATGCATTTCCGCTATGTATCCCCAGTCGTTTCGATGCTCGATTTGAAAAGCGGCGCAGAGGGGATTGAGATCCCATTTGCACAGGAAGTCTACAACCTGGCGGACCAGGTATTTAAAACCCAATCGGTTCTTCCCTTCCAGCAGATGAATGCTGTGCAGCAGGCTCAGGTTCTGCGCAACGCTGCGAGGATCCAATGAGTCCAGAAGTTCTCTCCCATGCGATGAAGGAATATGTTCGTTCCCTGCAGCAGCAGGCGAAGACGGCCGAGGCCTTTTTTTTCGGCGAAGTAGAAAGGGGAGTCGAAGGGCTTCTCCAGCTTCCGGAAGAAGAGCGGCGCAAGATCGACCAGCTGATCTGGGACGCATCCGGCGGCCGGGCGATCGACCCGACTGAGAAAGAGTCGGGGCAGCTCATCGCCGCGGCGATCCTCCACAATGTGGAGCAGCGGATGGGAATGCTCGATGATTAACCAGCAATCATTTTAAGAAAATATCCGCCGAGCTCGCCGAGGGAAAAAAATCATTGGGAGCCCGGGGGATTTTTCCCATCGTTAAATCGTTGAGACCGTTGCATAACTCACCAGCGTTTGCCTTATAAGAAGAGACAGGATAGGCAAGATCGCAATCCCTCCCCAGAAAAGATGCTTTTCAGGGGCCCCGGGCGGCATGATGGGCAAGATAAACTGAGTGAAAAAGGAGGGGATTACTAGCTGAGGGAGGATGGAAAATTGGGGTGTCTGTTCCCTTCTTATTGTTGAAAAGCAAGTAGTGGTTGAGCTGAAAAGCTCCAATGTCTGACGGGAGAATGCCAGGCGGAGCCAATGAAGTATCTGGCGGTAGCGAATGCCTTGTGTTGTGCAAGAAAAACAGGATGAAATGATCTATCTTGCAGATCATGCCGCCCGGGGCCCCTGAAAAGCATCTTTTCTGGGGTGGGATGCGATCTTGCGTATCCTGTCCCTTCTTATACGGACAACGCCGGTGGGTTATGCAACGGTCTCAACGGTAAGAACGATTCAACGATAGGAGCGATGGAAGAGCCGTTGCCATCAGATTTTAGGAGAGGGTCTTGTTAATAAAAAATCCATTTTCAGCTATCAATAAAGCATGGAAGGGGTTGTTGTCGGCTGCGACCGGAATCAGGAATGGCTTTTGCCCTGGTGGTGGGAACATTACCAGAGGGAAAATGCGTTCCCGGTTCTCTTCGTCGATTTCGGCATGAGCGAAAAAGCGGCCTCCTTTTGCGATGCAAGAGGGGAGCGGGCTCGTTTGCCGCCGCCTCCTTTTTCAATGCAGCCTGTGGCGAAAGACGCGGCGGATCAATGGTCCGCCCGCTACGGAAATGGAATCTGGGCCAAACGGCCGCTCTGGTTTTTGAAACCTTACGCATTCCTCCTTTCCCCTTTTTCCCGCTCGCTCTGGCTCGATCTCGATTGCCAGGTGCTCGGCCGGCTCGATCCGCTATTCCAGTGCCTGATGTTTGGGGCTGAGATCGCTCTCGTCCCTGAGCCGGAATCGGTGCAGCGCGAACATGCCAAAGCGGGATTTCTTCTCCCCGAAGAGGTCAATTATAATTCAGGCGTTGTTCCTTTTATCCCGAACAGTCCCATCCTGGAGAAATGGGTTGAGGAGGTGGAAGAGAGGAATTGCGACCATATCAGCGATCAGCAGGCGCTCTCCCGGGCTATTTACAAATTGAAGCCGCCTCTATTTATTTTGCCTTCCGAGTGCAATTGGCCGGCAGACGAACCCAATGGAAACGCTCTCATCCGCCATTTTCTCGGCGGCGCGCTGAAAGCGCAAATCGCCCAGTCTCTTCCAAAATAAATTCTTGTTTTGTTTTTCTATTTCCTTCCCTATGATTCCCCATTTTTTACATGGGATCTCTATGCGATTTCTCTTTCTCCTCTACGCCGCCGCGCTCTCGGCGCACATTGTCGAAGCGCCGCATATCCGCCACGTCGAACACTATCTCACGCCCGACTGCCTTCTTGTGCTCGATATCGACGACACGCTGCTCATCCCTGCGCAGATGCTCGGCTGCGACGAATGGTTCTCGTTGCGGCTGAAGCAGCGGCTCGATCGGGGCGTCTCTTTTTCAAAGGCGCTGGACAAATCCCTGGCTGAATGGGAGGCGGTCCGCCATCTCACCAGGATGGAGATTGTCGAGCCGGCGGCGGATCTCCTGATCCGGAATTTACAGGAGCGGGGAGTGCGGATTATGGGGCTGACGACCCAGGGGCTTGCCTTGGCGACGCGCACCTCGCTGCAGCTTTTGGAAAACCGGATCGACCTCCATGCCACGGCGCCTTCGAAAGAGGATTGCTATTTTCCTGTCGGCCATCACGGCGTTTTATTCCGGAACGGGATTCTCTTCACATCGGGGACGAATAAAGGGGAGGCTCTGTTCGAGTTTTTGAACCGGACGGGGATTCATCCTCTGCGGATCATTTTCCTCAACGACAAGAAGAGCCATCTGATGGAAGTGGAGAAAGAGGCGGGTAAGAGGGCGGTCGATTTCATCGGCCTCCGCTACAGCTATTCCGACTCGAGGAAAGCGGCGTTCCGGCCAGACGTGGCCGCCTTCCAATACCTCCACTCGAATTTCTGCCATATCCTCTCCGACCAGGAAGCCCTTCGGATGATGAGCGAAGCTGAATAGGCGGCCAGCTCGGGAATTGGTTGATTGGGCGGGATTCCTCTGCTAGACTCAGGGGGTTTAGCAGAGAATGATATGGGTAGAAAGCCAATAATTGTTGTGACGGGCGCGGCCGGGATGATCGGATCGGGCGTCGTCAGGCATCTGAACAACCAGGGCCATGAAAGCTTGCTGTTGGTCGACGATATCAAGCAGAGCGACAAGTGGAAGAATCTGGTTGGAAAGCGTTTTAACGATCTGATCTCGCGCCATCAGCTCTTTGACTGGCTGAAAGAGCGGGGAGACGAAGTCGACGCGTTCGTCCACTTGGGCGCCTGCTCCGATACGATGGAGTCCAACGGCGATTATCTGTTGGGAAATAACACCCGCTATACGATCCGGCTGGCCCAGTGGGCGGTCGAGAGAGGGAAGCGGTTCGTCTATGCTTCTTCGGCTGCGACCTATGGAGACGGCCAGCTCGGGTTTTCGGATGATGAGGGGGCGTTGGAAACGCTGCGTCCGATCAATATGTACGCGTTTTCGAAGCATCTGGCCGATCTCTGGCTCAAGCGCGAGGGGATGCTGGATAAAGTGGTTGGTCTGAAGTATTTCAACGTGTTCGGGCCGAACGAGTATCACAAGGGGCGGATGGCGTCGATGGTGCTGAAGATGATGCACAAGGCGCAGGGAGAGGGCGTCATCCAGCTTTACAAGTCGAACGATCCGAAATATGGCGACGGCGGGCAGATGCGCGATTTCATCTATTTGAAAGATGCGGTGAAAATGACGTGCGCGCTTTTGGAGCCGCAGCATCGGCATGTGACGGGCATTTACAATATCGGACTGGGGACTGCGACGACATGGAACGAGCTGGCCGATGGACTTTTTAGAGCGCTGAAAAAACGGGCGAACATCCAATACATCGAGATGCCGCCCGAACTGAATCGGCAATACCAGAATTACACTTGCGCCGACATGCGCAAATTTCTTAAGATCTTCTCATCCGAGCCTGCAGTGATTCGGACGACTCCCATCGAAGAGTCGGTTCGCGAATACGTGCAGGAATATCTGATGGGAAGCGATCGATGGTAAAATTAGCAGGGACGTTCGGGCAATTCCGTCCGTTCCGCGCGTTGGTGCTGGGCGATTTCATGCTCGATACCTACACGACGGGACGGGTGAAGCGGATTTCTCCGGAAGCTCCCGTCCCTGTCATGGAAGTGATCCGGCAAGAGTCGCGCCCAGGCGGCGCGGGCAATGTGGTTCTCAATCTCGCCACCCTCGGCGCGCAGGTCTTTGCTTTAGGACGGATCGGCTCCGACGCCGAAGGGCAGACGCTCAAGGATCGGCTCTCGTGCGCAGACACCGGGGCGCTTCTCGTCGAACCCAATTACAAGACGCCTGTTAAAAACCGCCTTATGGCCGACAGCCAGCAGCTGCTGCGCGTCGATCTCGAGACGATTACGCCGCTCGATCCCGCTTTGGAAGAAGAAGCGATCGGGCAGATCGAAAAGTTGATTCCGCAAGTGCAGGTTGTAGCGATCTCCGACTACGGGAAAGGGTTTTTGACGAAACGACTCATTGCGGCTGCGATCGACGCGGGAAAGAGGCATGGGATTCCTGTGATCGTCGACCCCAAAGGCTCTGACTTCTCGAAGTATCGGGGCGCGACTGTTCTCAAGCCCAATCTTTCCGAAGCGTATGCTGCAGCGAAGATGGCGCCGAACGCTCCGCTCGATCAGGTGGCGGCCCAGCTGCTCGAGACGGCAGCTGTCGATTATCTTCTGATCACCCGTTCCGAGGCGGGGATTTCGCTTTTCGACGCATCGGGCAGCCGCAGCGATTTTCCGGTCCGCTCGAAAGAGGTGAAAGACGTGACCGGCGCCGGCGATACGGTGCTGGCGATGATCTGCCTTGGCATGGCCAACCGCCTCGATCTGGCTGTCTCGGCGCAGATCGCCAACATCGCGGCGGGGATTTCGATTGAGAGGCTCGGCTGCATCCAGGTCGATTTATCTGAAGTGGCCCGCAGACTTCTGGAAGTCGACTCCGATTCCAAGATCTTCGACGAGAGCCACACCTACGCTCTCCAGCAGGTTCTGAAAGGCAGGCGGTATATTCTCCTCGTCCTCGATAAAGGGCAGGAGATGACAAACTCCTTATTCCGCGCATTGCGGGTGTTTTCGAAGCGCGATCAGGAGCTTTTAGTTTATGTCCGGGACTCCCATCCGAAAGATGAGTTCGTTCATCTTCTCTCCTCTTTGCAAGAGGTGGATTACATCATCCTCCAAACGGAGAGCCTGAAAAACCTGTGCGAGGCGATCCATCCCCATGAAGTCTATCTCCTGAAGGGAGAACAGGCAGTCCAAATCGACCAGGCGCAAAGCCTCCTCGATTCACTGGTTAAAAGCCGTTCTTTAGTTCAATAAACAGTATTGATTTATATTAATAATTTTATTATAATATTTAAAAATAATTTTGGATATTATGACTATTAAATCATTAGTTGATGGTTTTGAGAGCTTTAGCCGTTCTGTCGCGCAAGGTATTGATAATCAAGGAGCTTTAGAAGGGCTTCAGCAGAGGCTAGGCCAGCATCCCGATTTGAAGAGCCGCGTTCAGGCGGTTTGGAGCCGTTTTGCCCCCTTCCCGCAGCTTGACCGGGTTCAAAAAGTGAGGCTGGTGGAGCAGCTTGTCGAATTAATGCCTTTTAGCGCAGAGGAAAAGACAAGGGCCCTCTCGTTGCGGTCTTGGTCTTATCAATCTGAAAGTGACATGATTAGAGGGATAGTGGAAATCTGCCAGGGGAGAGAGCTTCCCGCTTCTTACAGGGATATTCTCGACCGTTTGTATGTCGGGGGAGTAAGGGCCCGCATCAATGTTCCGCTGCTTGTGAAAAAAGCGATCGAGAAAGGAAACTGGGAAATCTACGACTACTTTTTTCCCCGAATGACAGATGCGGAAAAACGGCGCGTTGCCGTGGATGTGCGGGAGATGTTTCTCCAAGAGCCTAGAAACCGCAATCTGATTGCAGCTCTGGGAAGATTTGATCGGATGTTCCCGGAAATGGGATTGGCGCGTTCCGCTTGGGAACGTGCGGATCTCGAAACGTCTGTTGCGCTTTTGGATATCGTTCCGGAAAATCTGGAAGGTCCTGTATGGCTCGATTGCGTTACGCGATCGCGCTTCTTGCCTGATAGCGCTCTTTTTGACGCTCTGCAATCAAGAGGAGAGGCGAGCGGCAGTCTCCAGAGATACGTCGAAGGGTTGGATTCTTACGGACGGATGCTGGTAACGAAAAGGTATATCGCTCCCGTACAAGAGCCGGCAGTCAGTTTGTCAGAATTAAACTTTGAAGATTAATTAGATCTTTTTTCTGGTGATAATAAGAAGGTCCGACGGTGCGGATCACGCCGCCGCCGAGGCAGATGTCGCCGTCGTAGAAGACGACGGATTGGCCCGGAGAAATCGCCCGCTGGGGTGTGTCGAAGCGGACATGGGCCTGATCGCCTGACAAGATCACAGAGCATGCCTGGTCTTGCTGGCGGTAGCGGATTTTAGCGGTGCAGCGGGCCGGAGGCGGGGCGTCGACCCAGCTTAGCGTGTCCGCTGTCAGCTCGTCTGCGAAAAGAGCCGGATGGAACGCGCCGCGTTCTACATAGACGATGTTTTTCGCGTGATCTTTTCCAACGACGAACCAAGCTTCCCCTTCGCCCCCAAGCCCCATTCCTTTGCGCTGTCCCAGCGTGTAGAACGCCATGCCTTCATGCTCTCCCACTGTTTTGCCGTCCAGAGTTTTGAAGAGGCCTGGCTTCAGGCCGACGTATTGAGAGAGGAACGGTTTGAAATCCCGTTTGCCGATGAAGCAGATGCCGGTGCTGTCTTTTTTTTCTGAAGTGGCAAGGCCGTGCTCCCGGGCGATTCCGCGCACTTGTTTTTTGGGGAGATGGCCGACAGGGAAGAGGACTTTTTCAAACGCCTGTTTTTTGACAGCGTGGAGAAAGTAGCTTTGGTCTTTTTCAGGGTCGAGTCCTTTGAGGAGGCGGCTTTCGCTGTCGAGGCGGCAGTAGTGGCCCGTGGCGAGGAAATCGGCGCCGAGCGAGAGGGCTTTTTCAAGGAATGCCTTGAATTTGATCTCCCGGTTGCAGAGGACGTCGGGGTTCGGGGTGAGGCCCGCTTTGTAGTCGGCGACGAATTGGGCGAAGACCGATTCCCGGTATTCCTGGGTGAAATTGACGTTGTAGTAGGGGATCGAGAGCTGGTCGCAAACCCGGACGACGTCCTCGTATTCTTTCGAGGCTTTGCAGACGCCGTGTTCGTCCTCTTCTTCCCAATTCTTCATGAAGAGGCCGATGACGCGATAGCCTTGCTTTTTCAGGAGGAGGGCGGAGACCGAGGAATCGACCCCTCCCGACATGCCTACAACGACTGTTTTCATGGGGGAGAGGATACCATATCCAGGCGATAAAAACGAGGTAGTAAAAAATGTTTTTGCAGGCCTAGGAAGCTTTTTTCAGCCGCTCGATCCGCTCCTCAAGAGGGGGGTGGGAGGCGAAGAGGGAGAGGAATCCTTTTTTGGCCGGATGGGAGATCTTGAAGGCAGCGGTCGCGGGGTTCTCGGCGCGCGGGTCGCGGATCTCCTGGAGGACGCGGAGCGTCTGGAGGGCCGAGATCATCGAGTCCTTTCCGGCGAGTTTGGCTCCTCCCTGGTCGGCGCGGAATTCCCGGTAGCGCGAATAGGCGGCGATGACGAGAGAGCCGAGGATCATGAAGACGGTCTGGAAGAGGAACGTGAAGAGGATGAAGCTTCCATAGCTGCCTCCCGACTGATTTTCGCGGCTGCGTCCGAAGCCGGAGAGCGCCATCGCCAGGACGCGGGCGAGGAACATGACGAAGGCGTTGACGACGCCCTGCAGCAGGGTCATCGTCACCATGTCGCCGTTGGCGATGTGGGAGACTTCATGGCCGAGAACTCCTTCGATTTCCGATTCTTTCATCCGGCTCAAAAGTCCGGTGGACACGGCGATGAGCGAACGGCGCTGCGTCGGGCCGGTGGCGAACGCATTCACTTCGTTGGAACGGTACACGCCCACTTCGGGCATGGCGGAAAGGCCCGCTTTTTTGGAGAGTTTGTAAACGATGTCGAGAAGGTGCCGCTCGTCGGAATTTTTGGTGTGCGGATCGATCGTCTGGACGCCCATCATCCATTTTGCCATGACTCGCGAGAGGGCCAGCGAAATCAGCGCGCCGCCCATGCCCCAGATGAGGCAGAAGAGGGCCAGCTGCGAGTAGTTTACGCCGTAAGCGTTGAGATAGGGCTGGATATTGAAGAGATTCAGAACGATCGTGATCATCAAAATCACGAGGAAGTTCAGCGCGAGGAAAAGGAAGATCCTTTTTGCGAAAGCCATGTCCGCCACCTTTGATTTTATGCTTTATTTTATCCGATTTTCCATTTTCCCGGGCGCAAGAAATTTTTCCCTCGGATGGGGCTGATTTTTTTTCTGGATTTCGATTGCGTGAAATTTTCTTTTCTGTCATCTATTCGGTGAAATTCATGCAAAAAACCCTTCCAGAAGTAGCTGACAAAGGGATTTTTTAAAAAAATACCTCTAAAAATCTTGGGCGGAAAATGGGGAAAGCAATCAGAGTCGATGAGAACGAAGTGGCGCTCGGAAAGATCAAGAAAGCGCTGGGCGACAAGTGCGCCTGTTTTGTTTTGATCACCTGCACTCAGCCGTCTTCCGACGGAAAAATGCAAGTCGAGATGAATTACGATGGCGATGAGAGCCTCGCCGCCTTTTTAGTCGATAACGCGAGCCAGGTGTTCGACGAGCAGATCAATCGGCGCGAATCGAAATAATTTGAATTGATTTGATTCCAATTTTCTCCCTCCTTATGATTCGGGCAAAAAGGTTTTTCCATGCCGCCCTCCCTTGACCAGTTGAAGAAGTGGATTGAATCGCACCGGGCCCAGGCGAAAGAGGAGTATTTCCATTTCCTCCGTTTCCGGTCGATCAGCGCCGATCCCGCTTACAGAAAAGAGATGATTTCCTGCGCGGAATGGGTATGCAGGTTCCTCGCTGAAAAAGCGAAGATGAAGGCGGAGATCGTCGAGACCGAGACCTATCCGCTCGTTTATGCTGAAGATCTGCAGGCGGGGAAGGGCGCTCCTACGCTTTTGATCTATGGCCACTACGATGTGCAGCCTGTCGATCCGCTTGAACTTTGGAAGAGCGATCCGTTCGAGCCGACGGAGCGCGAGGGAAAGATTTTCGCGCGCGGCGCTGTCGACGACAAGGGGCAGATTTATTATGCGATGCTGGCCGTCCGCTGCTGGAAAGATCTCGGCTATAAACTGCCGGTGAATCTGAAGTTCTGCATCGAAGGGGAAGAGGAGTCGTCGAGCATCGGCCTTTCCAAGGCGCTGCCCAAACTGAAAGAGAGGCTGAAGTCCGATTACCTTCTGGTTCCCGATTTCGACCAATACGACAGGCACACCCCCTCGATCACTCTGGGCGCTCGGGGCGTGATGGGCCTCGAAGTGACGCTGACAGGTTCGAAGAGCGATCTCCATTCCGGCATCCACGGCGGGCTGGCCTACAATCCGAACCGCGCTTTGGTGCAGCTGCTCTCCCAGATCTGGGATGAAAAGGGAACGGTGCGGATTCCCGGATTTTATGACGATGCGGTCTCTGTCACTTCAGAGCAAATGAAGGAATTCGCTTTCGGATTCGAACAGGAAAAATACACGAAGGAATTCGGGATCGAGGCGTTCGGATGGGAGAAGGGAAAGTCACCGATTGAGGGAAACTATTTCCGCCCGACGCTGGAGATCAATGGAATTTCCGGCGGCTATGCTGGACCTGGCCTCAAGACGGTGATCCCGGCCCACGCTTCGGCCAAGATCTCCTGCCGCCTCGTCCCTAACCAGGATCCCCGCAAGGTGGGGAAGCTGATCGCGGATTTTTTCAAAAAGCACGCCGTGGCAGGAATGAAGGTTGAGGTGAAGCTTCATGGGGGCGAAGAGGCGTTCCGGGGCAAATCCGACTCGGAATTGGCGAAGGCGGTTTCGCTCGCAGCTGAAGAAGTTACGGGAAAGAATTGCAAAAAAGTCCTCTCAGGAGCTTCAATTCCGATTGTAGCCCAGTTGATGAAAACCGCGGGGGCCGAGGTGGTCGGGATGGGGTATGGCCTCGCCGAAGACAACATCCACGCCCCGAACGAACATTTTGATTGGGAACGGCTTGAAAAAGGCTTTTTGACGGTAGCCAGGACTCTAGAGTTGCTATGAGCGCATGGGAAAAAACCGGTGATCTGCTGCGGAAGGAAAATGAGATTCCTTTCTGGTCTATTTTAGGACCGGTTTCCCTGCTTTGCACCTTTGCTCTCTCCGCCAAATCCTCCATTCCCTTAGATCTTCTTTTCCTCGCTCTGACGGGGCTTTTCCTGACGGCGCGCTGGCAGAAGAGAGGGTGCGTCTACGCGCTTCTCCTGCTCGCTGCCGGATCTGCGATCCGCCACTGCTTCCTCTCGTCTAACCATTTATGGAATCTCGGCCTCGAAGCGTCGCTTGGCTGCGCGTTCGTAGTCACTGCGCTCGCCTTCGACCACGGCCTGGCTTTTATCCAGTCGCTCACTGCGGAGATCGAAGCCGGGGCGGGAACTGTGAAAAACCTCGAAGAGGAGCTTTCCAGATCAGAGGAAGAATCGGCCCTTCTGCAGGAGGCGCTCCAGGAAAAAGCGGCGGCCGCACAGAAAGAGCTCGAGGAGCTTGAAGCGGAACATTCTTCGATCCTGATCCTGAATGAAGTGCTGCGGAAAACGGCGGCGCGCCAGACGGAAGAAAAAGATTCGCTCGCTGAAATTGCGATGGATCAGGAGCGGCGGATGGCGCAGCTCAAGATCGAAACGGCCGCTTTGGAAAAAGAGCTGGGAAGGCTTCGGGCATCCGATGCCCTTGCGATGGAAAACCGGGCTCTGCAGAAAGAATTGAATGCGGCCCGCATCGAAAAAGAGCAGACGCATCTCATCAACGAGACTTTGGCCCGCCTGCATGCAAAAGAGCACCAGAAGGTGCGGGAAGCCCACGAAGAGATTTTAAGGGCGCAGGAAGAGGCCCGCTTAAGCAAAGACGAGCTTTCCTATGCAAAAAGCGAAGTGGAAATGCTTACGGCTCATATGGAGCGGGTCGCGTCCGAGCGCGAACAAGTCCGGATGGCGCTCGAAGAGGCGAAAGAAGTCCAACTCGAGCGGAATTTCCTGAAAGAGCGGCTCGAATCGGCCGAGAGGGAAGTAGCCGTATTGCGAGAGACGCTGCCTCAGGAAAAAGATCTGAAGCAAATCGAGCGGTTGGAAGGCGAGAAAACGGCGCTCCTGCAGCAACTTTCTCACCTTGAGCAGGCAAGAGCCGATCAGGCAGCCCAGTTGCAAGGGGAGAGGGCGTCGCTTTCCCAGCGGATCGCTCTGCTTGAGGAGGCGATAGCCCAAAGCCAGAAGATGTCCGATCTTGAGGTTCAGAAAGAGGCGGCGAAGGCCGAGGCGGAAAATGCCCACCTTAGAGAACAGATCGGGTTCCTCCAGGAAAAAATGCAGTCGCTCGCTCAGATCGAGCCTCTTTTCAAGCAGTTGAAAAACCAGTTCGACGAGAAGAATAAAGTTCTCCATCAAACCCGTTCGGATCTGTTCAAGGCCGATACGGAACTCAAGACTCTCCATATCGAGAAAGAGCAGTCCGCCAGTATCATTCCCGCGGAGATTGTCCAGCTCGACGAGGAAATTGTCCGCCTCGAAGAGGAAAACCAGGAACTCCTGGATCTTGTCAGCATTCTTTCAGGACAGCAGATCGATTCAGACCCAGCCAAGCGAAAAAAAAAAGTGAAGAAGGCTTCGCCTCCTGAAGAGCAGCTCCTCTTTTAGGAAGAGAGCGGTCAAATTTCCAATACTCCTTGCCGAATTTTCAAAAAATATTCAGTATGTTCTCGATAAAAGCTGTGAGGCTCTATGTTCGAATCATGTATCTGCAGGCGTCTTTTCTTTTTTGGATTCGCAGCTTTCCTGGTTGCATCAAGTCCATGCTGCGCGGGGCTGATCTATATCGTG
>CAYPZU010000007.1:26781-48393 GCA_964415395.1 uncultured bacterium | reverse complement strand
GAGCGCCTGTCTTACACACAGGTGGTCATAGGTTCGAGTCCTGTTGCGCCCAAGACGTTCCAATTGCGGGAGTAGTTCAATTGGTTAGAGCGCCGCCCTGTCACGGCGGAAGTTGCGGGTTCGAGCCCCGTCTCCCGCGAATTTTATGAGCGAGTGAACCGAGCCAAAGATTAGGGTCGGTTTAAGGAATCAAATTCGGCCATAATTCGCCACTCCTCGATTCCCCTCCTAAAGAATCGTCCCCC
The DNA here is from genome assembly GCA_964415395.1 of uncultured bacterium. GTDB lineage: Bacteria > Chlamydiota > Chlamydiia > Chlamydiales > SM23-39 > CAYPZU01. The sequence continues at coordinate 48,148 of CAYPZU010000007.1, read as the reverse complement.
CTTTTTCACTGTACAAAGATAACATCTGTTAGTATTTTCCAAATTAACTTTGGTAGTCTATGGGTCAACCCGCTCCACTGAAACACCGCATCTTCTCTCAAGTCATCAGCTACTTTGGCATGGCTGTCGGCGCGTTTTTTGCCGCCATGGCCATCCGGATCTTTTTGATCCCGAATGAACTGATCGACGGCGGAGTCGTCGGTATCTCGCTGATCCTCGCGCGGATCTACGGCAGCTCGTATCTGTCGTATTTCCTCCTGATCCTCAACATCCCGTTCATCTACCTCGCCTACCGGTACATCCGCCGCTCCTTTGTCGTCCACATGTTCGCGGCGATCATTTTCTTCGCCCTCTTCCTTTCGCTCCTCGAAGAAGTTCCCTCGTTTGCGGCTGATCCTCTCGAGGCGATCGTGATCGGCGGCGCCATGCTGGGCGCTGGAGCGGGCATGATCATCCGCCACGGAGGATGCACGGACGGAACCGAGATCCTGGCCATCCTGATCAACAGGAAAAAAGGGTTCACCGTCGGGCAAGTCATCCTGTTCATCAACATCTTCATCTTCGCCGCCTACGGCTGGATTTTCAGCGACTGGCACATCGCTCTCCGCTCGCTCATGACCTACATCGTCGCCTTCAAGATGATGGATATCGTCATCGCCGGCCTCGAAGAACTGAAATCGGTTCTGATCATGTGCTCGAAGCCCGATAAGCTGAGCAAAATCATCACGCACGAGCTGGGCCTTGGCCTCACCTTCATCAAGGGCAAAGGGGGCTACTCGGGAGAAGACCGGGACATCCTCTTCATCATCGTCGAGCGCCTTGATTTGGCAGAGCTGAAAGAGATCGTTTTGAGAGAAGACCCAAGCGCCTTCATCGCCATCGAAAATCTGCATGAGGTCGCCTACGGCAGAACCGCCCGCGTCGCGCTGCGGAGAAAAGCGAGAAAAAGCTTCACCAAAGGACTGATGGGATGAGAGATCTGGAAGGGATGTACGCCGACGAGCAGATGAAGCCGCATAAAGTGGCCCACACCCTCGACTCGTGGCGGATCTTCCGGATCCTGGCTGAATTCGTCGATGGCTTCGAAACCATGACGTTTTTAGGCCCTTCCGTCGCGATTTTCGGGTCGACGAACCCAAAGCCGATCAGTCCCAAGTATTATCTTCTCGCCGAAGAAATCGCCCAGAAAATCGTAAAAAGAGGTTTCGGGATCATCACAGGCGGCGGGCCCGGAATCATGGAATGCGCCAACAAAGGGGCGCAGAAAGAGAAGGGAAAATCGTGCGGCCTGTGCATCAACTTGCCGGCTGAAGACAAACCCAACCCTTATATCGATTCCCAGTACGAGCTCAATTTCCGCTACTTTTTCGTCCGCAAAGTGATGTTCGTCCGCTACGCCCAGGCGTTCGTGGTCCTGCCGGGCGGGTTCGGAACTCTCGACGAGATGTTCGAGGCGCTCACCCTGATCCAAACGGGAAAAATCAAATACTTTCCCATCTATCTGGTCGGAAAAGATTACTGGAAAGGCCTTCTAGATTGGATGAAAAACACCGTCTTGGCAAATGGGAATATTAAACAGGAGCATCTCGATTTGATCCGCCTTTCGGACGATCCGGAGGAGATTGCGGACGGGATCGAAAAACATTACCGGAAGACCAAGTCCCTGGAGAATTTCTAGAATTTCTCCAGATACTCTCCCGCCTTGCCCTGCGGCGCTTCGATGCTCACCGTTCCAGACGCGTGGAGCGATCCCGGCGAGGCGATCGCCACAACGCCCCCGTCTCCGCCCAGCTTTCCTCCCCGCGCAGAAACGGAGCCTTCAAACCAGTTTTCTGAGGTCGCATAGAGAACCGCTTTTCCGCCATGCCCGTTCGATTTTGCATCGGCGCGAATTTCAGCCGATGAGGCGATTTTCAGCCAGTCTGCCTTAGGGAACGCCGAATTCAGATCGCCTCCGATCAGCACTGCGCCTCCCGCCTGTTCTCCCGAAGCGTCGATCAGGGCTTCTTCTTCAAGCGCGATCTTTCGACCAATCAGGTGGATTTCTCCTCCCGCATTCGATTGGGTGGTCAAATGCCCCCGGATCGATAGAGACTCTTCGGCGCTGAGAACGATCCGGTCTAAAGCCATCGCGCTTCCCAGCAGTTCTAAAACACCAGCCCGCGCCTCGATTTTAAACCCTTCAAAAACCCCGTTCAGCTTCGCAGTGCCCGCCCCACCCATCAGCCAGACTTTCTGCTCTCCGCAGCCGCAGAGAAATACCCGCGAGGCTGCGCCAAAAGCCAGCGTCCCTTCGGGAGCTCTCAAACTCCCCTCTATGTCCAACTGCGGAGCGAGAAAAACAAGGCTCCCTTCATACGTCTCAATCCTGCCATGATGCTCGATCCCCCCGCTGTCCTGGTCGAAATAGAGCAGGGAGCTTCCCGCCAGGTATTCCTGGTCGAAAAGAGAAAGAGTGGAGGCGAATAAACGGCCCGAATAGATCTGGCCGCTTTCTCCGATCCAGATCCCTTTTGGCGAAGTTAAATATAAATCGCCGTTGCAGACAACCGACCCTTCGATCCTTGTATCTCCCCTCACGCGATTCAAGAGGGAAGCCTCTTCAGGCAGAAAGATCTTCACCTCTTCTTCTGCGCCTAAAATAAAATCGTCCCATTCGATGACAGCCGTCTCAGAAGACTGCATCACCGAGAGTTTTGTCCCTGCCTGCACAAACGCGGCCGATCCGGAGACGACCGTTGGGCCGCTGGGCATTGCTGCGAGCGAAGCTGCAAAAAAGAATGAAATCCTAACGCCAAACATGTTTAGATCCTCTTTTTTCTGCATACCCCATCTCTTCATAGAGATCCCCTTCATGGGCGATGTGGCGCAGATAGTCTCCGTATTCGTTTTTCGGAAATTTTTCTGCCAGGCGCGCCAACTGGTCGCGGTCGATCAATCCTTTCCGGTAGGCGACTTCCTCGATGCACGCGATCTTGATCCCCTGCCTCTCCTGGATCGCCTGGACAAACGAAGCGGCTTTCTGGAAGGCGTCGAACGTGCCGGTGTCGAGCCAGGCATGACCCCTACCTAAAAGTCTAACCCTCAACCGCTTCTGCTCAAGATAGACGCGATTCACATCGGTGATTTCCAGTTCGCCCCGCGCAGAGGGCTTGAGGGTTTTGGCGATCGACACAACGTCGGGCCCATAGAAATAGAGGCCGGGTACGGCGTAAGAAGATTTGGGGTGCTGCGGCTTTTCCTCGATGCCGAGGGCCCTCATTTCCGAGTCGAAATGGACAACGCCGTAGCGGTGCGGATCTTTCACCCGGTATCCGAAAATGAGTCCGCCCGATTGGAGCGCGGTTCCCTCCTCCAGAATCTCCGGCAAATGGTCGCCATAGAAAATGTTGTCGCCCAAAATCAGTGCGACAGGATCGTTTCCAATAAAAGAAGCTCCGAGCAAAAAGGCTTGCGCGAGCCCTGCGGGAACAGTCTGCACGGCGTAGTGGAGTTTCAAGCCGAGCTTTTCTCCGCTGCCAAAGAGCTTTTCAAACCGGGGCGTATCGTCTGGGGTCGAGATGATCAGAATTTCCCGAATTCCCGCCATCATGAGGACGGAAAGAGGGTAATAGATCATCGGCTTGTCGAAGATTGGCAAGAGCTGTTTGCAGACAGCCAGAGTGGCCGGATAGAGCCGTGTTCCGTTTCCGCCGGCTAGAATGATTCCCTTCATGACGCACCTCAAAAAACGAGGAGTCTAGCAGAAAAAATTAGTTAGGGGAATAAACAAAAATACCGGGAAGGCCGCGGTACCGCTCTTTGAAATCGAGGCCGTAGCCGACGACGAATTCATTCTCGATAGGGAAGAGAACGTATTCAGGGCGGTAGTCTGTAATATGCGGCACGTCTTTTAAGAGAAGCACGAGCGATTTTAGAGAGCGGGGATGCTTCTCTTTCAGCGCTTCTATCAGGGCCGACATCGTATGGCCCGTATCGAAAATATCATCGACGATCAGCACATCGCGGTTATGGATATTGAGCCTGTCGAGGCCGATGACGGAAAGCTCGCCGCGCTCCACGCCGCGCGTGCCGTAGCTGGAGCACTGCACGAATTCAACATCGAGGGGCAGGTCAAGCTCGCGGATCAGATCGGCAGTCAGGCAAAGGGCGCCTTTAAGGACCATCACGATCACGAGGTCTTTGTTTTTGTAGTCGCGGTTGATTTGATGGGCGGTTTCGCGGATTTTGCCGGCGATTTCTTCCTGGCTAATCAACGGGCGAAGTTTCGATGCATCCATGCTTTCAGCGGGTAAAAGTGCAGCCTTCAGTAAGAAGCTGGTCAATATAAGTGATCGTGTAATCATTGGACAAAAACCTTTTGTCTTCAAGCATATATTGATGGAATGGGATCGTGGAGTGAACCCCTGCGATATGGAACTCTCTCAGAGCCCGTTTAGCATGCGCGATCGCTTCTTCGCGATTGCGCCCTTTTACAATGAGCTTGGCGATCATCGAATCGTAGTTCGGAGGAATCCGGTAGCCTCCGTAGCAGGCGCTGTCGATCCGCACATGGGGTCCGCCTGGAGGAATATAGTGCTCAAGCTGTCCAGGCGACGGAGCGAACTGGTTCGCTGGATTCTCGGCATTGATCCTGAATTCGATCACATGCCCTTTGAATTCGATATCTTTCTGCTTCCACGGAAGCTTTTCTCCCCGCGCGACCCGGATCTGCTGCTGCACGAGGTCGATACCAGTGAGCTCTTCAGTAACCGTATGCTCCACCTGGATGCGGGTGTTCACTTCCATGAAATAGAATTGTCCCTGCTCGTCGAGGAGGAACTCAACAGTTCCGGCTGAATGGTATTTGGCGGCGCGGACGATATCGACGGCGCATTGGCCGATCTTTTTCCGCATTTCTTCGCTTACTTTTGGGCTGGGCGTCTCTTCGATCAGTTTTTGGCGGCGGCGCTGGATCGTGCAATCGCGCTCGCCGAGATAGAGGTAGTTCCCGTGCTTATCGCCCAAAACCTGCACTTCGACGTGGCGCGGGTTGACGATCATCTTTTCGAGATAGACGTCCGGGTTGTTGAAGCTCACTTCGGCCTCAGTCCGGGCCGCCGGGAATTTTTTGATGAAATCTTCTTCTGAATAGGCGATCCGTATCCCTTTTCCGCCGCCGCCGGCGACCGCTTTGATGAAGATGGGGAACCCGAATTTACGGGCCTCTTTCAATCCCGCCTCGACGTCCGGCACGATGCCGTCCGATCCGGGAATCACGGGGCATTTAACGCTTCTCGCCGTCGCCTTAGCAGCGGCTTTATCGCCCAAGAGGGAGATCGCTTTGGGTGGAGGGCCGATGAAATTGAGTCCGCAGCTCTCGACGATCGAGGCGAAATTGGCGTTTTCGCTTAAGAATCCATACCCGGGATGGACCGCGTCGGCGCTGGTGATCTCGCAGGCGGCGATCAGGTTGGCGATTTTAAGATACGATTTTGCAGAGGGAGCCTCGCCGATGCAGATCGCCTCGTCAGCATGGTGCACGTGCATCGCTTCCGCATCAGCCTCGGAATAGACGGCGACGGTCTGCAGACCCAGGTCATGGCAGGCCCGGATGATCCGGACGGCGATTTCTCCGCGATTGGCAATCAGTACTTTCTGCATAATTATCAGGTGATCCGGAGGAGGCGGGTTCCAAATTCGACCGGCTGGGAATTATCAGCCAGGATTTCTGCTACGGTGCCGCTGACGCCAGCCTTCACCTCGTTCATCACCTTCATGGCCTCGACGATGCAGACGACCGTGTTCTCATTGACTTTGTCGCCTACTTTCACGAAAACAGGCTGATCCGGAGCGGGCGAAGAGTAATAAGTTCCCACCATGGGAGAGGTCACATACGATCCGGGCGCGTCGGCTCTGGGCGAAGATCCTCCCCGCTCCCCTTTCATCGGGAGTTCGGACTGGAATGCCGATTCGTTTACGGTTTCCGGAGCGATAGTTCTTACCGGGCGATGAATCGGAGCTGCGCCTTCTTTTTCAAGATGGAGTTCGAAATCTCCTTTCTTGAAGACAAGCTTTCTGAGCTTGCTTTGCTCCAGATGGTTCATCAATTCTTTGATCTGCTCTAACTCCATTGAATTCCTTTTAAGGGTTATACCCGTTGGATGTATTCGTTGACCTGCGTGTCTACCTTGATCACGTCGCCGCTTTCGATAAACAGGGGCACTTCCAACTTGGCGCCCGTCTCGAGAACAGCCCGCTTGGTCGATGCGGCCCGCGCGGCGTTGTCGTTCGGCTCGGTCTTGACCACCATGATTTCGAGGAACTGGGGCAGCTCGACGGCGAAAATCGTGTCGCCGTAGAACATCGCTTTCACTTGAATCCCCTCTTTCAAAAAGTGGACTTTATCCGCAAGGATGGGAGAAGGGACAAGCACCTGCTCCAGATTGCCGATATCGAGGAAGAGGAATTCCTTCCCTTCCGGATAGAGATACTCGAGCGTCCGCTCCAGCAGAGAAACTTCCTGGACCGTCTGGTCGAGCTTGAAGTTTTTCTCGATGATCTCTTCAGTGATCAGGTTGCGCAGTTTCGTTTTTACGAAAGGAGTTCCCTTCGCTACTGTTACTTTCACGCTCGACTCGACGCGGAAAATTTTTCCGTCGATATTCAGGGTCATCCCTGGAGTGATCTGATTCGCTGTCGTCATCGTACTATCCTTTTCAGTTCGGTCAAATCGGAGATCGCATGGCGTATCCACGCTTCCGTTTGGCCTTGCGCCCCGCGCCCCCACCGCATATGGACCGTCTGAATGCCCAGTTCATGGGCAGGAGCCAGATCCATCGCTATGCGGTCTCCGCAGACTAAAACCTGCTGCGGCGGGACAGAAAATTCTTTAAGCAAACCTTGATAACAAGGCTTTTTTATAGAATCCTCGGGGATGTATATCTTACTAAAAATCGCAGGTTCAATACCAGCTTTTTTCAACTTTTCCCTTTGGAAAGGAGGATGGCCTCCCGTCACAAGAGCCAGCCTATGGGAACGGGAGGCCCATTCGAGGATTTCCTTGGCGTGGGGCGTCGTAGGAATGGCGAAATCTTCAGGAAGAGGCGTCGTCATCTCCCGCAATACACTTTCCAGTAGCCCCGGGTCTCCGCCCGCCCTCTCGATGAAGCGGCTCAAAGCGTCTTTCGACTTTGGGCTGGTTGCATTGATCGCGAGAAGCTCCTGATAGGAGCGATCAAAATTTTCAATCCACAACCCCTCCCGAACGAGGAGCTTCAGGCACTCCTTCATCTTGAACGGGGTCACCGATCCTGAGGTGTCGATCAGAGTGTCGTCGAGATCAAAGATGATCAACAATTTTCATCAACTCCTGCGCCAGCTTCTTCGAATCATGGCGAATCAAATTCCTCTTGAGCAGGTCCCGCTTCGCCTCCTCGGCCAGCCTGCCGAGAAGATCGGCGTAAATCACCCGCTCGTCCTCCAAATCGTTTTCAACCAGATCGCCTTCAGCCGAATAGGCTTCGATCAGCTCTTTAGAGGGCTTTTGGCTGTTGATCAGAATATGGTCGAAAATATCTTTCCCCATAAAGCGGACGACTTCTTCCAAATAGTCGCTGGTCCGGTAGGCGGTCGTCTGCCCTTTCCGGTTCATCAGATTCACGACGAACACCTTCTTCGCATCGCTCTGATGAATCGCATCGCAGACCCCCTCGACCAACAGGTTGGGGATGAGGGAAGTATGAAGCCCTCCAGGCCCGATGACGATTAAGTCGGCATTTGTAATCTCATCTACGACGTGGGGGTTTACTTTGGGATAGGGTTCGAGGTAAATCGTCTTGTAGCCCTGATCGATCTCCTGGGAGAGATAGATCTCTTTCTCCCCTTCCAAAACCTTCCGGCTGTTCAGCACCATTTTCAGGCGCACCTGGTGGGTGGTGACCGGGACGACTTTCCCCTTGATATTGAGGATTTTCCCCGCCTCTTCAACAGCCTTCTCAAAACTCCCCGTCACCTTTTCAAGGGCGGAAAGGAGCAGGTTGCCAAAGGAATGGCCCCCCAGCCCGCCGTTTTCGAAGCGATAGTTCATGAGCGAGCGCATGAGGCGGCTTGAATTGGAGAGAGCGACAAGGCACTGCCTCACGTCGCCAGGCGGCAAAACCCCCAGCTCGTCGCGCAGAATGCCTGTGCTTCCGCCATCGTCGGCCATCGAGACGATCGCCGTCAGATCGAGAGGATATTTTTTCAGTCCCCTTAAAACAACGAAGTTGCCGGTCCCGCCGCCTATGACAACCACTTTTTTTAAGGAAGATCTGATCATATGTTTTTCAGGCTCTGGACGGCTTTCGCAAAATTCGGCTGTTTAAATAAGTAATCCCCGCTGACAAGGACATTGGCCCCAGCCTGCACGCACTGCTTCGCGGTTTCCGGATTGATTCCGCCGTCGACCTGGATATCGAACGGCTTGCCGTCCACCAGGACCTTATTGCGGTCGCAGAACTCTCGCGCAAGCTTGATCTTCTCCAAGACTTCCGGCATGAACTTCTGCCCCCCGAAGCCGGGACTAACCGTCATCAGGAGAATCATATCGCAGACGCCGATGTATTTGGGAATCATCGAAAAGGAGGTTTCCGGGCGGAACGCAAGCCCCGCCTTCTTCCCGCAGCGTTGGATAAATTGAATTACATCATCCACATCTTCAGTCGCTTCAAAATGGAATGTGATCCGATCGGCTCCCGCTTCCGCGAAAGCCTCTATATAGTCATAAGGGTTGTAGATCATCACATGGACATCGAGGAAAAGAGGCGTCGCCCGGTTGATCGCCGCGACCGCCTTGGGCCCCAGAGTCAGGTTTGGAACGAAATGGCCGTCCATGATGTCGATATGGATCGCGTCGGCGCCCGCCTGCTCGATCCGTTTCGCCTCCTCGGCAAGCCTGCCGAAGTCGCCGGAAAGAATCGAAGGACACACCTGTATTTGAGCTTTTTCCATATCCTAATAAATCGAAGTTAAGGGATTATCTTAGCCCAGAATTTATGTTCTATACAAGCCCCGATCAGATTTTTTCTTACGATTTCCAGGGAGCTATCTGCTTTTGCGAGCATGAAGGAAGGATTCTCGCTCTCAAACGGTCACTCGGATGCTACGAGGGAGGCCTTTGGACAGCCGCGCCCGGAGGCAAACTCGAAAAGGGAGAGACGCCCCTAGACGGCGTTCTCCGCGAAGTCTTTGAAGAAACCGCCATCCGCCTGGACCCCAAAAACATCGTTTGGAAAGAGTGCTATTTCTTCCAATTTCCCGACATGGAATACGGCCTTCACATTTTCTTTTCGACCCTGAAAGAGCGCCCCCAAGTCCTGCTTAATCCCAAAGAACACACCGAATTCGTCTGGGCCTCCCCCTCCGCTGTCTACCAAATGCCCCTCATGCGCGGCGGCAAAGAATGCCTTCGCTCGATTTTTTCCTTGGGAATTTTATAACTCTTTGATAATGTGCTGCGCCCTTCAACATTCAAGGAGTTTTTATGACATCTAGCGCACAGCCAATCGCCCCCAGATATCCAAGTTCCGCCGAGATTAAAGCCTACCACCCAAGCCATCCGATCTTCAAAACAGGGATCGATACAGTAGAGAAAACCATCCTTTACGCTCCTGGCATCATCGCGAGGCTCGCCGATCTCTTCGGAGGGAAAGAAGTCAGCGACAATAATGTAGACGGGATCATCTTAACAGCGATCCGCGCCGCCGCTGCCGAAGAAGGAGATCAAGACAAAACGAAATTAGTCGACTTATGGATCGGAGTCACCAAATTCACGGAAGAAACGAAAGACAACACGCTTCAATCGGATTTGAATTCCGACAACGCAGGCGTTAAATTACTAACTGCAACTATTGCAATTTGCAGAAATTTTCTCAAGGATGCTCAAGCTGGCGCCTCGTTCCAACCGCCAAAGCCAGGCACAACAAATTGGATCCGGATCGTTCCGAAAGACTAAAAAGCTTCGAGGACCTGGAGCGCGTTGAGGAATTTCTCCTGCTCCTCTTTGCTTTCCTTGAGAAGCATGTATCCGCTGTAGCTCGTCTCGTGAGCGTCTAGAGAAAACGTGACGAGCTGCTGGACTGCGATCCCCGCTTGCTCGAACTGGGTAAGCAGCCTCTTCTTTTTTTGGGAATCGAATTGCGGGATCACGGCGAGAGCTCGCTTTGCGTCCTGCTTATAGACCCAATCGCCGCAGCGTTTGTACTGGTTCAGATCCGACTTCATCGCCTGCAGAAGCAGAAGGAAAAGCTGCTTGAGCGACTCGGTTTCGAGGACGCTCCGCATCTCCGTCGGAGTCAGAGAGTAGAAGAATTTTTCCAGCAGCAGGTTGTGTTGGGCGGCGACACGGCCGAGAGCGTCTTTCAGAAGGTTGAGCGATTCATTCTGCTTCAAGATCATCCCGCCGTTGTAGTCGCGCACTTCCCCAACAATCCGGCAGATCTCTTTCAGCACCGATTCGCGCGCCTTGTAAAGATCGACCGAATGGTCGTTTCTCAAAAAGGGGCGGCTTGGAACCAGCGTGCGGAAAACAACCGCCTCTTTGACGTATTTCTTCCGGAGCTGGCCCACTCTGCGCACCCGGTCGGGAACGAATTTCAGCGTGCTCCGCTTCGCAGAGAAAAGTTCAGGAAGGCTCGGATCGCTCTCCCCCTGAACCCGGAGAAGAATAACCGTGAAAGCCAAATCCCCTCCTTTCTGCTCGTCGAAGGTGATCGTCACCTGGGGTATGTCATTGACAAAGCGGAGCTGGCGGGAGAGAGCCATAATATTGCGGAGAACTTCTTCCTCGTTCCGAGGCATGAAGATCGGATGGGTCAGCTGCTCGATATGGGACTTGATGTGATCGGGCAGAGAGCTCCGGAGCTGCTGAATCTCTTCGAGTCCGAAATCGGTTCCATCCGTCTTTTCAATTTCGAGATAAACGGTCTGGCACGGAGACTGCGCCGTTTTTTCAACGAAGGTCGATCCCTCGACGGCTCTTACGGCAGGCAGATTCTTGTGGATCGCGCTGACAAGATGGGACGCTTCGAACACTTCATGATCGCGGAGGAAGTTCAATCCCGCCAGGATTCCGAGCACCGATCTTTCTTTCTGTCTTGGAGGCGTCAGCCGGGTTTTCAGGAATTTCAACAGGATATGCCGCTTTCCAGGCATCGATTCGACGTTCTGCTTGAGCAATTTCTGTACCGAATAGATATTGGAGATAATCCGGCTGATGTGGTGGTAATCCCGGGCGTTCTTGAAGTCTTCCGGGCAAGTGACGAGGAAGTGCTGCATCTGGGAAAAAATTCCCTGATCGAAATCTTTCGAATGGCTCTGAATGAGCGACCCGATCTTCTCCTGGATCATCGCCGTCTTTCCGTCGGCGGACATCCCTTTGAACTCGAGGATTCTCCGCGCGTGGTAATTCGATACGACCCCAAGCCGGATTTCCGTTTCGATTGCATGGAGATTGCGGCGCACTTCTTCCACATCCTGCGCGCTCTTCAAATGGACGACGATCTCAGCGACCGAAAGAAGATCATCGGAAAGATGCGGAAGACGGACGTCGGAGGCGAAAAAAAGCTCCACATTCACCCGCTTTTGAGGAAGAAGCCAGCGGCTGACCATGTCGTAAAAGAAATTGCAGGCGTTCAGCCGGTATTTGCAGAGCAGAAGAACCGAGAGGGCGCAGGGAGCTTTCGTCAAGTCCGACCAGGCGATGAGAGGGAGCATATCGGCAAAGCGCGAGCGCTGCGCGGCAAGCCCCGCTCCCGAGGCTTCCAGAAGATCGGCAGGAACCATCCTCTTGATCAGGTCCTGCGCCCCGTCTCGATAATACTCTGCTTCGATATAGGGGCAACCAAACTCAAACTCGAATTCCAGCTGCTCTTCCAACTGCGCAAACATAACTTAAACCTCGTATCTCTTCTCAGCGCCTACTGCCGCGCCTTCACCTACAACGGTCCCTTCTTCGAAAGGACTCGCAAATGAACGAACTGAAAGACGGACGCCGTTTTTTTCGGCCAGCGCAATGCTCCGCGCATGGAGCACTTTCGCCCCATTTTCGGCCAGCTCCAGCGCCCGTCCGTAAGAAAGGGAAGCAAACCGGACAGCCGCTGGATTTTTCTTTGGATCGTCCGAGAAAATCCCGGAAACGTCTTTATAGAATTCAACTTTCGGAGCCCCGAGAGCCACTGCGAGGGCCACAGCGGAAGTGTCCGAACCGCCTCTCCCAAGCGTAGTGATCTCCCCTTTCCGGCTTACGCCCTGGAAACCAGCCACAATCGCTATAGCTCCGCCCTTTAATAAAGGAAGAAGGCGGATCGGCCGCACGTCTACGATTTTCGCATCCGAATGATTCTCGTCCGTAATAATCCCCGACTGGCTTCCGGTAAAACTGGCCGCGCTGGCACCCTTTAATGAAAGAGACATAGCCAGGAGGGAAATGCTGATTCTCTCGCCGACTGAAACAAGCATATCCTGTTCGCGCATCGGCGGATTCGGATGAACCGACTTGGCGAGACTGAGAAGCTGGTCTGTTGTATTTCCCATTGCGCTGATTACCACAACGATTTGCGGATCGTATATTTTGTTTTGAATAATCAAATCGGCGATTTTATGAAAGCTTTCAGGTTTTGCTACGCTTGCTCCGCCGAATTTCATCACAATCATCTTAAACCTATTTTTTGGGGAGGAGAGCTTATCCGATTATTTCCCCATCCAGCAAACAAATATTTGTACGGACGCTAGAAATTTTCAAACTAGCAAACGCAGTTAGAAAAAATAAAGATAAAATTTTGTTTTTATATTTTGAACGCAACAATTTTGAGCAATTCTCAAATCTTAAACAAAGAAAGCGTGCGACTTATATATCTAATGATTAACGCGATACAACTCAATTTGTCTATAGGCATCTATGAAAATAGCTGAGAGAAATTTTTTTACACAAAAAAGAAAAAAAAGGGAAATTTCAGTCAAAAATACGAAAAGTATTTTCAATTCAAAAACAAGAAATCGAGTTGAAAATACTTTTTTATACTAACTTAAACGGATTGAGTATCAGCGAGGTAGCCTCCTCTGAATCCCTCTTGCATTTATTGACGGTCATTTGGTAATCTTTTTCCTTTAAACGTACGCAGGCCGAATTTCCGGTTTTGCGTGTGTAAAATGCCCTCCAACAAAACGCCAATACAGAGAGGGATTCAAAAGTCGGAATTGGATCAGCTGGCTCCTCAGACAATATGAGGCAAAGCAAAACAAAACCGATTCATGAATCGCGAGCGGTATAAAACTTTTTGATGAGCGGTGCATTTCAACATCGCATTTATTTATTAACAGGAGAAACCCTCTAACATGTCATCCAAACAACACCTCAGCACCTCTAAAACCCACGACTGGAACGAAAGCAACGTCCTCGACGATGTCGACTTCCAAGAGCACGAAGCACGCCAATTCCGCGACCTTCTTTACGGAAAAGAGAAACCAGGAAAAGAAAACGCCCTCTCTCTCTTAAACGCCGGCCAAATCCTCAAAGGGCGCGTCGCTGAAATCTCTAAAGACTATGTCGTTGTCGACGTAGGCCTGAAATCAGAAGGGTTGGTGCCCATCTCCGAATTCACTGAGCCTGAAGAACTCGTGCTTGGCAATAATGTAGAAGTGTTTTTGGATGCTACCGAAGGCGAAGACGGCCAGATCGTCCTTTCGAAAGAAAAAGCCCGGAAGTTCCGCCAGTGGGAATACATCGTCCACAACTGCAAGGAAGGGTCGATCGTCAAAGGGAAAGTCATGCGCAAGGTCAAAGGCGGCCTGATGGTCGATATCGGCATGGAAGCGTTCCTCCCTGGATCGCAGATCGACAATAAGCGGATCAAAAACCTGGACGATTTCGTCGGACGTACCTACGATTTCAAGATCCTCAAAATCAACATCGAGCGCAAAAACATCGTCGTCTCCCGCCGCGAATTGCTGGAAGAAGAAAGAGTCTCGCGCAAAGCAGAGCTTCTTGAAAACATCCGCGAAGGATCTGTCCGCAAAGGCGTCGTAAAGAACATCACCGACTTCGGCGTGTTCCTCGACCTCGATGGAATCGACGGCCTTCTCCACATCACAGATATGACCTGGAAGCGGATCAAGCACCCATCCGAACTCGTCCACCTGGGGCAGGAACTCGAAGTCGTCATTCTCCATGTCGACCGTGAAAAAGGGCGCGTCGCTCTCGGCCTGAAGCAGAAAGAAAACAATCCTTGGGAAGAGATCGAGAAAAAATATCCTGCAGGAACGCGGATCCGCGGCAAGATCGTAAACCTCGTCTCCTACGGAGCGTTCATCGAAATCGAACCAGGCATCGAAGGACTGATCCACGTTTCCGAAATGTCCTGGACAAAGAACATCACCGAGCCGAGCGAAATGGTTCATGTCGGCGATGAAGTCGAAGCGATCGTCCTCTCCGTCCAGAAAGACGAAGGGAAGATCTCTCTCGGCATCAAGCAGACCGAACGCAATCCCTGGGAAGACGTCGAAAGAAAATACCCTGTCGGCAGCAGCGTGGTCGCAGAAATCCGCAACCTCACTAACTACGGCGCGTTCGTCGAACTGGAACCGGGCGTAGACGGACTGATCCACATCTCTGATTTGAGCTGGATCAAAAAAGTCTCCCACCCTTCCGAAGTTCTGAAGAAAGGGGACAAAGTCGAAGCGATCATCCTCTCCGTAGACAAAGAGAGCAAGAAGATCACCCTCGGCGTTAAACAGCTGAGCACAAATCCATGGGAGACGATCGAAAGAACGCTTCCCGTCGGCTCGCTCGTCCACGGCGTAATCACCAAAACGACCGCCTTCGGCGCTTTCGTGCAGCTCGACAACGGCATCGAAGCCCTCATCCATGTGACAGAACTCTCCGACCAGCCGTTCGGCAAAGTCGAAGACGTCGTCCAGAAAGGGGATGAAGTCACCGCGAAGGTGATCAAGCTCGATCCAGAGCACAAGAAAATCGCCCTTTCGATCAAAGAATACCTGATCGAAAAGAACCAGATGAACCGCGATGACATCGTCGTCGGATCGAAAGCGAAAAAAGGGAAAAAGAAATCTTCCCAAGAAGGCAATGAATGAATAAAGACCTCATAGCAATTTTTGAATACCTTGAGCGCGAAAAAGGGATCAAACGGGAGATCGTAATCAATGCGATCGCCGAATCTCTCCGGGCCGCAGCCCGCAAAAGCGTAAAGGGGCTGGGCGAAAAAGTAACCGTTGAGATCCACCCGAAATCCGGCGAGATCGAAGTGTTTACCCAGAAGAAAATTGTTGAGAAAGTCGCTGCCCCTTCTGATGAGATTTCAATCGAAGACGCCCGCGCCCTCGAACCCGAGTGCCAGGTCGGCCAATGGCTTGAAATCTCCATCACTCCGCAAGATTTCGGACGGATCGCAGCCCAGGCGGCCCGCCAGATCATCACCCAGAAGCTGAAGGGTGCGGAGAGGGATGTGATCTACGAGGAATACAGACACCGAGCCGGGGAGATCATCTCCGGCACGGTCAAGCGCTTCATCCGCGGAAGAACCATCGTGGTCGACCTCGGCAAAGTGGAAGCGATCCTCCCCGAACGCAATTATCCCAAGCTGGAACGCTACAACGTTGGCGACAAAGTCCAGGCTCTTCTTTTGGAAGTGCGCGATACCGACGCTGGCGGCGCCGAGGTGATTCTCACCCGCAGCCACCCCGAGTTCGTATCGGCTCTCTTCATTCAGGAAGTGCCTGAGCTGCACGACAAAACCGTAGCAATCGAACGGATCGTCCGCGATCCAGGCTACCGCACGAAACTGGCCGTCCGCTCGTATGACCCGAAAGTAGATCCCGTAGGGACCTGCGTCGGCGTCCGGGGAACCAGGATCAAAAATATCATCCGCGAGCTCAACAACGAGAAGATCGACGTCGTCCCTTTCTCGGACGATCCGGTCCAGCTCCTGCAAAACCTGCTCGCTCCCGCTGAAATCCGGAAGATCAAAAACTTCGACGACCGGATCTGGATGGTTGTGATGGATGAAGACTATCCGACCGTTATCGGGAAGAAAGGGATGAACGCGCGGCTGATCGGACAAATGATCGGCAAAGAGATCGATGTCCAGAAAATCAGCGAATACCAGAAACTCCTCACCATTCAAATGGCCGAGCTTGCAGATTCGTCTGAAACTGCTTTCGACGACCGACTGAAAATCGAAGGGGTCAGCGGACTGATCATCGAAAGCTTGGTCTCTGCAGGGTATGACACGCTCCGCAAATTCATGCTGGCGCAGCCGGCTGAGATTCCGACGAAAGTCCCTGGAGTAAACTACTACGATCTGGCCGACAAGATTTTGGAACAAACACGTAAAAAAAAGGGTTAACCGTTGGGTAAAAACCTAAAGCTGAATATTAAAAACACCCAGCTCGCCGAAGCTCTCAAGACAAAGAAAGCACCTGCTGAGGAACTCGAATCGGTCAAGAAAAAGGAAGCGGCAGCCGCCGTTAACGAAGCCGAGCCGAAAAAACGACTGACGCGCCTGAAAGAAGACTCGTCTGTCGCCACGGCCCTCAAACAGGCTGATAAGACTTTGGCCTCCCGCGAAAAAGAATCCGACGCCGCTCTTGTGAAAAAGAAAAAGGCCCGGATTATCCAGGGTCCGCAGTCCCCCGAAGAAATCCGGGCGGAAAAAGAAGCTGCTGCTGCGGCGGCGGCCGCGGAAGAGCCGGAGGCTGCTCCAACCGTCCACGAGGCGGCGGCTCCTGCTCATAAGGAGACGGCGCTTCCGTCCCAAGCGGAGAAATCAGCTTTAGAGAAACCTGTTGAAAAAACGGAACCTCCAAAAACCGAAGCAAAGCCAGCTCCGCGAGCTGCAGGTCCGGCAGAATCCGCTCCTTCGTCCGCTGGAATAGTGCGGAAAGAGCCGCCCAAAGAACTGCGGCTTCCTAAGAAGAAAGAGGAGATGCGCTTCGATTCCCGCGACCGGCAAGGTCTGCGCGATATCGACAACGAAGCATGGCGCAAACGGCGCTCCTTCAAGCCGCGCAAATTCGTTCAGGAAGAGATCATCCGTCCCAAATCGCTGGCGGTCCGCCTTCCGATCACGATCAAAGACCTCGCTCAGGAAATGAAGCTGAAAGCTTCCCAGCTTATCGCTAAACTTTTCATGCAAGGGGTTACTCTCACGCTGAACGACTATCTCGACGATGAGACTGTGGTGCAGCTTCTCGGACACGATTTCGGCTGTGAAATTAAAATCGACCGCTCCGAACAGGAGAGGATCCAGATCACAGGCCAGTCGATCCGTCAGGAAATCCAGTCGACTTCCGCAGACGATGTCGTCCTCCGCTGCCCAGTCGTCACCTTCATGGGCCACGTCGACCACGGCAAAACGAGCCTGATCGACACGATCCGCAAATCGAACCGGGCCGCCGGAGAAGCGGGAGCCATCACGCAGCATATCGGCGCCTTCAAGGTGAAAACGAATGCAGGCGATGTGACGATCCTCGACACCCCTGGCCACGAAGCGTTCTCCGAAATGCGCTCCCGAGGCGCCAACGTCACGGATATCGTAATCCTCGTCGTCGCTGGCGATGAGGGGATCCGCGCCCAGACGGAAGAAGCGATCCGCCAGGCGAGAGAAGCGAAAGTGCCGATCCTGGTCGCCTTGAACAAGTGCGACAAGCCGAATTTCGACGCGCAGAAAGCCTACCGCGAACTCGCTGACCGCGACCTCCTTCCCGAAGCGTGGGGAGGAACGACGATCACTGTGAACTGCTCCGCCCAATCGGGACAGGGCGTCACTGAACTGCTCGAGATGATTGCGCTGCAGGCTGAAATTCTTGAACTGAGAGCGAACGCTAAATCGCGCGCCCGCGGAACCGTCCTCGAGTCGGAGATGCATAAAGGGCTCGGCGCCGTTGCCACCGTCCTCGTTCAGAATGGAACCCTCCGCAAAGGGGACGCCATCGTATTCGGCCACTATTCAGGCCGGATCAAGACAATCCAGGACGAATACGGCCGGCAGCTTGAAGAAGCTGGCCCCTCCACGCCTGTGAAAATCACCGGTCTTTCCGAGCTGGCAGCCGCTGGCAATGAATTTATCGTCGTCAAGAGCGAAAAAGAAGCCCGCGAGCTGGCATCCGCCCGCGCCGAGGGAATCCAGCGCGACCTCCAGTCTAAGCCGAAACTCGGCAGCCTCGAGAAGATGATGGCGAAGAAGGAAAGCGGAGAGAAGAAAATCCTCCCTGTCATCCTCCGCGCCGACGTGCAAGGGTCTTTAGAAGCGCTGAAAAACTCGCTGATGAAGATCCAGTCGAACAAAGTGCGGCTCGAAGTCGTCAACGCAGACGTAGGCGAGATCTCCGAATCGGATATCGAGCTGGCGGCTGCTTCCAAAGCGACGATTCTCGGCTTCCACACCAGCATCGAAAGCAGAGCCGAAAGCCTCATTAAGGAAAAGAAGATCGCCGTCTATACCCAAGACGTGATCTACCATCTCATCGACGAGGTGAAAAACCGGATGCGCTCCCTCCTCGACAAGCTCGAGCAGGAGACCGATATCGGCGCCGCGCTCGTCAAAGCCGTGTTCCGTTCCTCTCAACTGGGTCTGATCGCAGGCTGCCAGGTCACGGAAGGCGTTGTGAAGCGGCAGAGCCTGGTCCGCCAGCTCCGCGGCAAAGATGTGATCTGGAAAGGAAAAGTCTCCTCGCTGAAGCGGATGAAAGAAGACGTCAAGGAAGTCCAGAAAGGATTCGAATGCGGAATCTTGCTGGATGGGCAGAGCGACGTCAAGGAAGGAGACATTTTCCAGGCCTACGAGATCACCTATCTAGAGCAAGATCTATAGTATGAAGAAAAATCGGCTTGAGAGAGTGAACTCTCTATTGAAAGAGGTCATTTTCGAAGTGATCCAGAAAGAAGTGCGCAATCCCCATGTATCGACGTTCGTTGCTGTAACGAAGGTCGATACATCGGCCGATTTGCACCACGCCAAAGTATATATCAGCCTGATCTGCTCCGAAGAGGAAAAGACCAAGATACTGAACGCGCTGAACTCCGCCGCCGGATTCATCGCCGTCCATGCCGCCAAAAAAGCGCAGCTCCGCTATTTCCCCAACTTGATGTTCAAGCTCGACACTTCCTTAGATGAGCATTTGAAAATTCAAAAAATCCTCGGCGACATCGAAAAAGAACGCCTTTCCCGCGAACCGCATGCAGACGAAAGCTAGCGGCATTCTTTTGGTCGATAAAGCGGCCGGCTCGACTTCTTTCCATCTCGTCTCCCTGCTCAGAAGGCTGACGAAGATCGAAAAAATCGGCCATGCCGGCACGCTCGACCCATTCGCGACCGGGGTCATGGTGATGCTCGTCGGACGGGACTACACGCGCAGGTCTGACGAATTTCTCACCTCGGACAAACAGTACCGGGCGACTCTTCTCCTGGGAGTTTCGACCGACAGCTACGACCTCGACGGAGAAATCACCGGAACAAGCGATCTTGCGCCCACCTTGGAAGATGTCCGCCTTGCGATCGCCCCTTTCCAGGGAGAAATTCTCCAGGTCCCACCCATGTTTTCAGCCAAAAAAGTGCAGGGGAAGAAGCTCTACGACCTGGCCCGCCGCGGCATTGAAATCGAGCGGCAGCCCGTCCGTGTGCGGCTCGAAATCAACCTTCTCTCCTACGCATATCCCCATCTGGAAATCGAAGTCTCCTGTTCCAAAGGAACTTACATCCGGAGTCTGGCCCACGACATCGGGCAGGCTCTCCGCTGCGGCGCCCACCTGACCGCGCTGACCCGCCTCCGCTCCGGATCCTTCCATCTTGATGAATGCATCCCGCAGGATTTTCTCAAAAATCCCGCGTTCGACGTTTTCTCCCGCCTCAGGGGGATGCCATGAAAGTCTATACCGAGATCCCGAAAAATCTTCCTCCGCTTGCCCTGACAATCGGCACCTTCGACGGCGTCCATTTAGGCCACCAGGCTCTTCTGAAAGCGCTGAAAACGAAGGGAGCGCCCGCCGCCGTTCTCACCTTCGCGACCCATCCTCTCGAAATCCTCCGCCCGCCCGCTCCCCTCTGGATCTGCTCTCTCGACGAACGGCTGAAATTTTTCGAAGAATGCGGCGTCGACATCGCGATCGCCATCCCCTTTTCCGCAGATCTCGCGGCCACCCCATACGACGCGTTTCTCTCCCAATTCCCTTTGCGCCACCTCCTCCTGGGCGAAGGAGACACTCTCGGGAAAAACCGGCAGGGCAACCGGGAAACGCTCGCTGCATATGCAGAAAAAAACAATTTCTCCTTCGAGTACTACCCCAAGCTGTGGCTCGAAGGACAGATCATTTCGTCTACGCGCATCCGGGCAGCGATCGCGTCGAACGACCTTTCACTGGCATCGAGGCTGCTCGGACGAACCCAACCCTTAGAGGCAACCCATGTCTATTAGCGCAAACCTCTCCTGCGGCATCGTCGGCCTTCCGAACGTCGGCAAGTCGACCCTGTTCAATGCGCTGACGCGCAAACAGATTCCGTCGGAAAATTATCCATTCTGTACGATCGACCCGAATGTCGGGATTGTGAACATGACCGACCGGCGCCTGAACACCCTCTCCGAGCAGTCGAACAGCCAGAAAATTATCTACGCCACTGTCACCTTCGTCGACATCGCCGGACTCGTGAAAGGAGCCTCCCAGGGCGAGGGCCTCGGCAACCAGTTCCTCACCCACATCCGCGAAACCGACGCCATCGTCCAGGTCGTCCGCTGCTTCGAAAGCCAGGAAGTGATCCACGTCGCCGGAAGAGTGGATCCGCTGGACGACATCGAAGTGATCACCCTCGAACTGATCCTCGCCGACCTCCAGATGGTGGAAAATACGCTCGGCCGGGTCGAGAAGCAGGCGAAGGGGAAAAAAGATCTGCAGCCGCAGGTCGATTTCCTCAAAAAAGCGCAAGCGCACCTCAACCAGAACATGCCGCTCCGCTCGCTGCCGCTTACGCCGGAAGAGGAAAATATCGCCCGCCTCTATCCTTTCCTCACCAAGAAAAAAGTCCTCTACGTCTGCAACGTCGGCGAAGAAGACGTCCCTGCGCTCGACAACCCTCTCGTCCAGCGCGTGCGCGAGTACGCCGCTAAAGAAGGAAGCAGAGTCGTTCCTATCTGCGCGAAAATCGAAGAGGAAATCTCCCGACTCGACGAAAAAGACGCAAAGGAATTCCTCGAAAGCCTCGGCCTCAAGGAATCGGGCCTCGACCGGCTCATCCGAGAAGCCTTTGCGCTGCTTGACCTCATCACCTACATCACGACCGGCGACATCGAAACGCGCGCCTGGACGATCCGGAAAGGAACCCCAGCTGCAGAAGCTGCCGGC
>CAYPZU010000007.1:0-26771 GCA_964415395.1 uncultured bacterium | reverse complement strand
CAAGATCCACAGCGATATCGAAAAAGGATTCATCCGCGCCGAAGTGGTCGCCTACGACGATATGATCCGCTACAAAGGGAGAGTCGGAGCCCGCGAAGCAGGGAAGGCTCGTTCCGAAGGGCGCGAGTACATCGTAAAAGACGGCGACGTCGTCCTCTTCTTCCATAACTGATATGCTGAACGAACCTCTAAAAGCCGAAGTTTATTTCATTCAGGCTGAAAACATCCGGCGGCTCGATCCAAAAATCGCCGCCGAGGTGTCCCAAAAAATCGAAAACCAGGGGGCCATTCTTCTGATGCGCCATGGAGAGCAAACTCCGCCGGCAGCCTCTCTCCCTCCTGCCCAGCTGAAGATCGCCATGATGCGCGCGCCCGAAAACCGCGCCGCGCCCGCGACGGAAGCCTCGCTCGCCGAATTCCTCTCTACCGTCTCCATCCTTTCCTCTTTCGGCAAAGAAATCTCGATTGAATGTTCCTCTAATCTGCGCGCGCTCCAACCCGCTCAACTCCTCTCGGAACTGACGCAGCAGCCCCTGGAACCGCGCCCGCTTTGGGACTGCATCGACTATCTCCCCGAAAGCTCTGCCCCGAACCTGATCCAACTCCTTCCCGAAGGAACCCTTCCCTGGAAAGAACCCCTCGTCGACGCCGCCGCCGGCCCAGGCGCCTTCCGGAATATCCTCGAATCGGTCTCCCGGGAAATCGTCCCTCCCCCGCATCCCCGGCTCCGGATCGTCATCACTCACACCCAGCAGATCCAGGCCGCCTGCCAGCTCCTCGGCCTGCCCTTGGCCCGCCTCGGCCATTATGGGTTCATCCTGATCCTCCCCAACCAAGCCCTCGTCTATCCGAACGGCTTTTACGCAGCTAACTAGCTAGAATCCAAGCCTCTTAATTCTAAATTAATTCATTGATATATAACTATTTGTTTATTATAATATTACAGACAAAAAAGGATAATATAATGGCAAGCCAACCAGTCAATATCACGAATTCAAACGTTACTATTAATAACTACTTTCAACCCACCCCAACGATCTTGGGAAGAGCTGTCTCCCATCCCTACCAGCCTCCCGTCCCCGTTCCCTCTCCCGCCGGGTTTTCCGACTCCTCGCTCCAACCTCAGCTCTACCGCGCCTTTGATGTTGTTCCGGTTAAAGCAACGGTGATTGAAGAGGACATCCTCGACGCGGCAAGCGTCCTGGCCGATCTGTTTCAAGCCTCTCGGGCCGCTCCCGCAGCAAAAAAACCCGTTATACGGAAAGAAATCGAAGAAGCTCCCGCATCAGCTCCAAAAAGGAAGTCGCGCCGCACGGGAGAAAAATACCCTATAGTTGAAAATGAGATGCTCTCCGCAGATCTTTTCAGAAAACTGATTCCTCCAGGCACTGCGGTCTATCATAAAGGCGGTCTGCGCATCAAAATTATGGGCGCTCCCGACGCAAAGGGAATGATTCAAGTCCGCGGAGCGCACAATACCGTTTTGAAGGTTCCTGTATCGGAATTAAAACCGATCCTGCCCGAGGATAGTCTCGTCCTGATGATCGATCCGGCCGATCCCTGGAAACGGCATGCCGTCGCAAGAATTGAAGATTCTACCCGCGGCAATATCCGCGCAGTTTGGGAAGAATTCGGGAGAAGCAGCGTCCACTCTTCGACCCAAGGTGCGAATGCCCTTGCCCGAATCATCCCCATCGCAAGAGGGCAGCTCAGAGAACTTCCCCGTCCGGAGAATATCCACTGCTCGCTCGATGACGATACCGAAACGACAGGAGACGTCTACACGCTCCTGCCATCCGAATAAATCCGAGGGATCCTCTCGTTGAACAAACAGAGGATTTCATAAGGGATCGTGCCGCAGAGATGCGCCACTTCCATGAGGGAGATCTCCTGATCTCCCTGCTTTCCAATCAACACCGCTTCGTCCCCCACATACGCTTCTCCATCGCCCACATCGACCATGAACTGGTCCATGCAAACGGTCCCTGCGATCGGAACTATTCTCCCGCGGATCAAGACAGAGCCTCGGTTGGAAAGCGCCCTCCGGTAGCCGTCTCCGTACCCGACCGGCACTGTAGCAATCCGCGTCTGCCGTTTCGTCACATATGTGTGGCCGTAGCTGATTCCCTCGCCTGCCGCCACCACCTTGAAGAAGGAGACTTTCGATTTCAGGCTAAAACAGGGCGCAATCCCCTCCTTCCCCCCATAGCCATAGGCGAGAAGGCCCGGCCTGACCATATCGAAATAGGAAGAAGGATAATGAAGCACTCCGTTTGAATTGGCCAAATGGGCTATCAGCTTCTCTCCATGAAAAACAGGATGCTCCAGAAGCTCCCGGAAGAGGCCGATCTGCTTTTCCGCCACTGGATCGCCGGGAGCGTCCCCTGTCGCCAAATGGGAATAGATCCCCGCGACCTCGAAACAGCCCAGCTTTTTCAAATGGGCGAACAGTTCGAGCGCCGTCGAACAGCGGACTCCGGTTCGCTGCATCCCCGTATCGACCTCCAAATGGACGCGGCACTTTCCCCGGCAGCGCGCCGCGACCAGATCGGCCTTGAACCTCGAACTGATCGAAAATTCCAGTCCAAGTTCGATCAGATCTCCCACCTGCTCTTCATGGATCGCTCCAAAAACCAGGATCGGAATCTGAATGCCTGCCCTTCGCAACTTGGCCCCTTCAGCCAGACACGACACCGCGAGGCAGTCGACGCCCGCCTGGACGGCAGCTTTGGCCACCGGAACGAGTCCATGTCCGTAGGCGTTCGCCTTCACGGGCAAACAAAACCGCCGCTTCCCGATCCAGCTCCGGATCACCTGAATATTCTTCTTAAACTGCCCGAGATCGATCTCGATCCAGGCCGGATGCGTATCGTTCATTCTCTTCATTTAATCGAATCCATTTAAGATAGCCTTGAAAAATATTTACCTCAATGTTTTGAAACCCTAAAATCGCCCCAAATCAGGAAATCCATGTACCTTTTCGCCCTCCTCTTTCTTGCCAGAGCGGCATTCGGGGATCTCTCCGATTATCAAAGACTTGACAACCTCGCATTCTGCACAGATAAACGATCCGGCTTGCATAATTATACGGAAGCCTATGCTGAATTTTTCGCTCCTCTGAAAGACTTGCCGATCCGCTTTCTCGAGATCGGAGTCGGCGGAGGCGGATCCGCCCTTCTTTGGGATCAATACTTCCCCTCTGCCGAAATTCACATGATCGATAATAATTCGGTCGTTTACGGCTGCGAAATTCCGAAACGGATTAAAATCCATATTGTAAATCAGTCGGACAGAAAAGCTCTTGCCGCTTTTGCAGAAACCGTTGGAGGGCCGTTCGATGTGATTATCGATGACGGAGGACATACCATGGAGCAGCAGATTGCAAGCTTGGAAACTCTCTTTCCCTTCGTAAAGCCGGGAGGCCTCTACATTATCGAAGACCTTGCCACTTCCTACTGGCTGGCTTTCGGAGGTTACGGAATGCCTGGATCCCCGAAATCAGGAGAGGGGACGACCATTCAATACTTGAAAGAACTGGTTGAAGATTTAAACTTTACTTGCGGAATCGACGGGCTTGCCGACTGGAAAAGAACCCCGCTCCACCAAGCCCGCTTCACCAATTTTTTCCAATCTTCAATCCATTCAATGCATTTTTATAAGGGCCTCTGCGTCATTAGAAAACTCCCCGAACTCTAACTATCCTTTATACTTGACGGCTCTTCCGCAGCTCCGCTAGAGTCTTCTCAGAAACCTCCATAGGCGCGCCCTAGAATAATTTATGGCAGAAAAGACCGAGAAGGCAACGCCTAAGAAACTGAAGGATGCGCGCAAAAAGGGTCAGGTCGCCAAAGCGCAGGACCTTCCCGCCGCCATGACCTTCATCGTCTCGATCCTCGGCACCATCGCAATGATGGGTCTGCTCTTCCAGAATATCGCCAGCTTCCTTTTAAAAATGTTCCGCGAAGCGGCCGAGACGTCTACCGAAGGGTATGAAAACCGCCTCCCCGGCTTTTTTTCCATCGCCATGGAGATCATCCTCAATTCAAGCCTCCCGATTATGGTGATCGTCTGCTTCGTCGGAGTGCTGATCAGCTTTCTTGTGATCGGACCTGTGTTCTCCCTCGAAGCGATGAAGTTCGATCTGAAAAAGCTCAACCCCGTCGAAGGGATCAAACAAAAATTCAAGCTTAAAGTCCTGGTCGAACTCCTCAAATCAATCGCCAAAATCACCGGCGCAGGCATCATCATCTATCTCGTCGTTATGCAGATGCTCCCCCAGATCATCGCCTCGGTTCTGATGCCGGCGATCGCCAGCGCGTCAGTGGTGAGCGACTTTCTCTGGACCGCCGCGATCCGCGTGGGGATCTTCTTCCTCCTGGTCGGACTTTTCGACCTCGCCTTCCAGAAGCGGAACTTCGCCAACGAAATGAAGATGGAAAAGTTCGAGGTCAAGCAGGAATATAAAGACACTGAGGGCGACCCGATGATCAAGGGAAAGCGGCGCGAGCTGTTCCGCGAGATAGCCTATCAGGAAGGCCCTGGAGCCGCAAGGAGAGCTCGCGCGATCATCACCAACCCGACCCATATCGCCGTGGCGATCAAGTACAATCCGGAAGAAGAGGTCGCGCCCATCATCGTCGCGATGGGATCGGGCAGCATCGCCGACAGGATCATCAAAATAGGACTCGAAAACAATATCCCGATCATGCGAAATGTAGATTTAGCAAGGGAGCTATACAGTAAAGGGAAAATCTCCGATTATATTCCCGAGGACTTGTACGAGCCCGTGGCCGAAATCCTGAAATGGATCGAGTCCCTGGAAGAAAATCCAGACATCAATATGGAATTGCTTAAATAATGAACCGCTTTCTAGACAACATGACCCGCTTCTTCGGCGGCGAAAGAGCTTTGAACAGCATCTCGAATGCGAGCGATCTGATTTTGGCCGGAGTCATCATTTCGATCGTGATGATGCTGATCTTCCCGGTTTCGCCCCACATGATCGACGTTCTGATCGCGATCAACCTTTCGGTTTCTGTATCGGTTCTTTTCGTCGCGATCTACATCCAGAAAGCGGTCCACCTGTCGATCTTCCCCTCGCTGCTCCTCCTCACAACCCTCTACCGCCTCGGCGTAAACATCTCCTCCACCCGCCAGATCCTGCTCCACGCGAACGCAGGGAAAATCATCTTCGCCTTCGGAAACTTCGTCGTCGGGGGCAACTACGTGGTCGGAGCCGTCGTCTTCCTGATCATCACGATCGTCCAGTTCATCGTCATCGTAAAAGGCGCCGAGCGCGTCGCCGAGGTCGCAGCCCGCTTTACATTGGACGCCATGCCCGGCAAACAGATGTCGATCGACGCCGACCTGAGAGCAGGCGTGATCGACCAGCAGCAGGCCCGCGAACTGCGCTTAGGATTAACCAAAGAGAGCCAGCTCTACGGAGCCATGGACGGCGCGATGAAGTTCGTCAAAGGGGACGCGATCGCAGGCATTGTCATCACCTTGATCAACGTCATCGGGGGCCTGATCATCGGGGTCACGATGCACGGCATGACGCTTGCCCAATCGGCCCGAATCTACTCCCTCCTCTCCATCGGCGACGGTTTGGTGACCCAAATCCCTGCGCTGATGATCGCCATCACGGCGGGTATTGTAACCACCCGGGTCTCGAGCGAGAGAAAAGACGCCCACCTGGGTAGAGAGATCTCCGAACAGCTGCTCAAACAGCCGAAAGCCCTGATGATCGCAGGCGCCATCCTGTTCCTGATGGCCTGGATTCCCGGCTTCCCTGCCTGGCCCTTTCTGATCCTCTGCTCGATCATCGGAACCATCGGCTACGTTTTCTGGAACAACTCCCGCAGAACGGCCGCGAAAGCCGCCGCCGGCATCTCCGGCCGGGAAACCGACGTCGCCGGCCACTCGGTCGTCGGAGGCGCCTCCGAAGACTACGCCCTCACCCTTCCCGTCGTTCTCGAAGTGGGTTCAGCCATCTCCCTGATCATCAAAAAAGACAAACAGGGAATGACCTTCATCGACCAGATGATCCCCAAAATGCGCCACGCCCTCTATCAGGACCTCGGCGTCCGCTTCCCCGGCGTCCACGTCCGCACCGACTCCCCCTCGCTCGATTCAAACGAGTACGCCATCCAGCTCAATGAAGTGCCCATCGTCCGCGGTAAACTCATCCTCAAACACCTCCTCACCAACGAAAGCGAAGACACGCTCCGGCGCTACAACATCCCGTTCATCACCTCGAAAGGCTCCCTCGGCATGCCGGCTCTCTGGGTCGACGAAAAATACCAGGAGATCCTCCAGAAAGCGGGCATCCGCTTCTGGACAGGGCTCGAAGTGATGATCCTCCATATCTCCAAATTCTTCCGCCAGTACGCGAACGAATTCATCGGCATCCAGGAAGTGCGCGGCATCCTCGAGTTCATCGAAAAATCGTTTCCCGACCTCATCAAGGAAGTCACCCGCCTCGTCCCGCTCCAAAAACTCACCGAAATCCTACGCCGCCTCGTGCAGGAGCAAGTCTCGATCAAAGATTTGCGCACCATCTTGGAGGCGCTCAGCGAATGGGCCCAGACCGAAAAAGACACCGTCCTCCTCACCGAATATGTCCGCTCTTCGCTCAAACGCTACATCAGCTACAAATACTCTCTCGGACAAACGGTCCTCTCGGTCTATCTCCTCGACCCCGAAATCGAAGACATGGTCCGCGGCGCGATCAAGCAAACCTCGGCCGGCTCCTACCTCGCTCTCGACCCCGACTCGGTGCAGCTCATCCTCCACGCGATGCGCAACACCATCCAGCCGACGCCGCCAGGCGGCCAGCCTCCCGTTCTGCTCACCGCCATCGACGTACGCCGCTTCGTCCGCAAACTCATCGAAGGGGAATTCCCCGAACTCGCGGTCGTCTCCTACCAGGAGATCGTCCCCGAGATCCGCATCCAACCCTTGGGAAGAGTGCAGTTAACGTAAACCGGAAGGATTCGTGCCAGACCCCCACATTTCCCGCGCCCTTCAGGTCAACCTCGCTTCCATCCAGTCGCTTCAAAAAGAAGCCGAAGCCGAAATGGCGATGCAGGAGGACAGCGAAAGCTCGCTCTCCGACTACGTCGACTATTCCGTCTTCAATCCCATGCAGATGGCCCAAAGGTTCCGCAAACTCGAAGATATGAAATCCCACCTCTCCCATAAAATGGAAGACGTGGAAGAGCCCGAGGAAAAACAGATCCTCGACGTCGAAGCGGTCGACGAAGCGGCCAGCCGCTTCCAGAGGAACAACGACGAGCTCAATCCCCAAACTCTCAAAATCCTCCGCACCCGCATCCTCGCCACCGACACACCCGAGGAAGCCCTCAAGAAAGTCCTCTCTGTCTACCCAGACGCAGCCCTTGCCGACGAAGCGCTCGACTTCCTGATCGAAACCGCAGAACCGGACGTCGCCGACATCGTCCGCGCCGCGAAAGAAAAGCTCAATTCCGAACAGGCGCGCGAAATCAAATCGGGCCGCAACATGGGCGCCATGGCCCGCGAGTTCTCCAAAGAAGGACTCGGCACACCCACCTCGCTCCGCGACCTTTACCGCGACATCACAGGCACACCCCGGGAGCCCCTCAAGCTCTTCGATGAACTGGCTGAAAAATTCCCCTACGCTAAACTCCGTCCCGCCATCGCGTTCCTCCTCCACTCTCTCGGCTCGGATCTCCGCTCCAAAGGACCCTCCATTCCCCACGCGGAACTCAAACGTCTCGTCGACGAAACCCGATCCCTTCAGGGCATCCTGGGCGTTTTCCGCTTCTTCCAGTCGCGCATGAAACTGATCCAAAAACTCTTCGGAACCTACAACCTCGCCTTTCCGCCGCGCCTCGATTTCGAAATCCTCTCCAAGCTCCTCATCAAAATTCTCGGCGAGCGGTACATGAACCCCGAAAAAATCCTCATGACCGCCAAACTCCTCGGCATCTCCGAGGAAGCCGCCGCGCAGCTCATCGTCTACGGCCAGATGCTCGACGCTCTGAAACAGATCGCGCCCCGGTACTACCGCAACGTCCAGCACCGCGACGAATTGCGCAAAGCCTTCCTCGACGCTCTCGACAAGCTCGAAGATCAGATCGAAGACGAAGATGAAGAGGAGAAAGAGAAAAAATGATCGAGCGTTTTGAAGAATTGCTCAAAGAACTAGGGAAAGCCATCCATCTGGTCCTCCATTCCGATAAAAACCATGCCTGCTCGATCCGGCTTCATGGCGGCGTTCTCGTCCAGCTCGAACTCGATTCTTCGCAGGAAAACCTCCTCCTTTTCACAAAAATCATCGAGCTTCCGCCAGGCAAATTCCGGGAAATCGTTCTCCGCGAAGGACTCAAAGCGAATTCCTTCCCCGACCCGCGGCCCGGGATCCTCGGGTATTACAACAACACCAACCATCTTGTCCTCCACCAGCGCTACCCCCTCCAAATCCTCAATGGCGAACGCCTCGCCAGCTTCCTCAGCGCCTTCGCTGAACTGGCCGATCTCTGGCGCAAGGCGATCGAAGGCGGCAGAGCAGCCCCCCACCCCGTAAAACCCTGAGCAGGATTTTTCGATGAGAACCGATCCCCACTGGAATCTCATCGGAAGATCCCCCCATCACGGCATCTGCATCGCCCTCTCTTCGCTCCGAACCAAAAAAAGCTGCGGCATCGGCGAATTCCACGATCTCATTCCCCTCATCGACTGGTGCAAAAGCCTGGGGCTCGACTGCATCCAACTGCTCCCTCTCAACGACACAGGAGAAGACGCCAGCCCCTATAACGCTCTCTCTTCCTGCGCGCTTGATCCTCTCTACTTAAGCCTTGCCGACCTCCCCGACGCACCCTCGAACATCGTCGAAGAATTCCTCCCGCTCACCCAGCTCTCCCGCTGCGCCAAATCGGAGACGAAACACCACAAAATCAAGTGGCTCTACACCTACTTCCAAAAGCAATTTCCCTCCGTCTCCAAAACCGCCGCCTACCAAGCCTTCCTCGAAGAACATCCCTGGCTCTCGGCTTACACCCTCTTCAAAGCCTTCAAAGACGAATACGGACAGAAAAGCTGGCTCGACTGGCCCCTGCCCTATCAAACTCCAAACCCGATGGAATTCGACAAGCGGCGCCCCTCCATCGACTTCCACTCCTTTCTCCAGTACCTCTGCTTCCAGCAGATGGAGCAAGTCAAAGCCTATGCCTCCCAGCGCGGCGTCTTCCTCAAAGGGGACATTCCCATCCTCCTCAGCCCCGACAGCGCCGACGTATGGGCCAACCGCTCCCTCTTCCATCTCGATTTAGCCGCAGGCGCTCCCCCCGACTATTACAATCCCCAGGGACAGCGGTGGGGATTTCCCCTCTTCAACTGGGACGAAATGCGCCACACCCATTTCGCCTGGTGGCGGCAGCGCCTCAAAGCAGCCGAAAAACTGTTCCACCTCTACCGGATCGACCATGTCGTCGGCTTCTTCCGTATCTGGGGCATTCCCCAAGGAAAAAAGCCCACTGAAGGCCATTTCGTCCCGGAAGACACCCGCCTCTGGGCTTTCCAGGGCAGAGAACTCCTCGAAATGATGATCGACTCAACCCAACTCCTTCCCATTGCGGAAGACCTCGGCACCATCCCGAATGAAGTCGCTCCCATCCTCAAAGAACTCGGCATCTGCGGCACCAAAGTCCTCCGCTGGCAGCGCAGATGGAACACAGACAAAAGCTACATTCCCTATTCCGAATACGAGCCCTACAGCCTCACCACCCTCTCTACCGCCGACTCGGACATCCTCCCCTGCTGGTGGAAAAAATACCCTGAAGAGGCGATCCCCTTCGCCCATTTCAAACACTGGAACTACCAGCCCATTCTCTCTCCCGATCAAACCCTCGAAATCCTCCGCGACGCCCACCATACGCCCAGCTATTTCCACATCAATCTCCTGCAGGAATACCTCGCCCCTTTTCCCGACCTCTCCTGGCCCAACCTCGAAGACGAGCGGATCAACATTCCGGGCACGCTCCTCCCCACCAACTGGACCCACCGCTTCCGCCTCCCCGTCGAACAGATCATGTCACACCAAGGCCTCGCCGACGCCTTCCGCAAAATCACAAACAACTAATATATAATTATATACAACAATGATTCCACTCCCTTGTCTTGAGGAGAATTTTCTTCCAATAAACATAAGGCTTGTATAATCTGAAGTTGAACTTCAATTTGTACGGATTTATGTATAAACGCGATATCGAGTCTGAATTACAGGGACTTGCAAAAGGATACCCAATCGTCACTCTGATCGGTCCCCGCCAATCGGGGAAAACAACATTAGTTAAACATACATTCCCTGAAAAGCCCTACGCCAACCTGGAAGCTCCAGACGTCCGCGCTCTAGCTGAAACCGACCCGAAAAACTTTTTAGAAAAATACCCGGACGGCGCCATCCTTGATGAAATCCAGCGAGTCCCCTCGCTCCTATCCTATATCCAAACAATCGTCGACTCCACAGACCAAAAAGGAATGTTCATCTTAACCGGAAGCCATCAACTGGAACTTCACCAGGCCATATCCCAATCCCTTGCAGGCAGAACAGCCCTACTGACCCTACTGCCCATGAGTCTGAGAGAGCTTGAAGAGGCGGGAATCGAACTCAGACTTGAAGAAGCTCTGATTAAAGGCGGGTACCCGAGAATTTATAAAGACAATCTCGATCCAACAAAAGCCTACCGAAATTATTTTCAAACTTACGTTGAAAGAGACCTGCGCCAATTGATCAATGTAAAAGATCTAATCCAATTTGAACGGTTTGTCCGGATTTGCGCCGGCCGGATAGGACAAATTCTCAATCTGGAAGAAATCGGCGGCGAAGTTGGACTCTCTTCGCATACGATTAAACACTGGATCTCGATTCTTGAAGCTTCTTTCATTCTGTTCCGCCTTCAACCCTACTTTGAAAATTTCGGCAAGCGGATCATCAAGTCTCCCAAGCTCTATTTCACCGATGTTGGATTTGCCTCTTATCTTTTAGGTATTGAAAACGAAATGCAAATAAGCCGAGATCCTTTGCGCGGACACCTTTTTGAAAATTTGGTTTTGCTTGAGTTGGTGAAATTCCGATTAAACCAAGGCCTCGAACCTCATTTATTTTATTGGAGAGATGTCCAAAAAAATGAAGTGGATGTGATCTTCAAAAACGGGCAGCGGCTCGTTCCTATCGAAATCAAATCCTCGAAAACATACCATCCGGATTTCCTCAAAAAGCTGCATTTATTTCAAAAGCTTGCTCCTGAACGGACTCCCAAAGGATATTTAATCTACGCTGGGGATCAAGAGCAAACAGTTCACTCCATTGAGCTACTGAACTATCATCAAGCCACTCGTTCAATCCAGTAATTTGAAAACCTGCCCTTCGTCCAAAAAGATTGTTTTGAGGAAAAAGGGCCTATCCTGGTGCCAGCGCGCACATTCCTCTCTCAGCTCATTTAAAAATCGATGGAATATTATCCTGCAAATTCTCTGGAAAATATCTCCTCGATTCAGTTATAATCCTACAAATATCCACCTCATTCGCATTTATGGAAACGGAACCGAAAAAAGATGATTTAACTAACTCTGGCTGGACGCGAACCACTGTCGTCGTCCGCGAAGAGCACATGGAGAAATTAAAAATTTTGGCGTGGTGGGAAAACGCGACGCTGAAAGATCTTTTCGCCGACATGATCGAACACTACCTCGCCTCTAAACCCCATCTCGACCGCTTTTTCGAAGAGCGGAAAAACAATCTCAAGAAGAAGCAGTCCGCTTCAAAAGAACCATAAGCCCCACCGACATCAGCCCATTCAAGGCCGATACCGGAATCTGAAAAATTTTCCAGCTATCGGCACACGATCGCTTTTCAGAAAGCAACGCCAGATAAGAATCAGAGTCCCTTACAGATAAAACTGTTTTGCACCGGTCGTCCAGAATGCCGAACTGGATCAAAGTGTGGTAGGCGGCGGCAAACAAATTGCCGGCCAGGAGGAGGGCGCAAAGTGTTCTGCCCGTCTTTTTGTAAAAAAATCCAAGAACTGCGGTCGGGATCAGCGCGAGATAGAAAACTCTCTGCACCCAGCAAAGCTGGCAGGGCTGAATCGAAAATAGATGCTCCGCAATGAAGGAACAGGCTGCGCAGGAAAGAGAGACGAGAAAAATTCCGATCATCCGTTCCCTTTCTGCCGCTCTACGGCCTGAAGGATTTTCTCGGAAGATTCCCGGATCGACTGCTCGAGGCTATGGATCTGCTGCACGGGAAACCCTTGCGCAAAACCGCCGAAAGTTTGCTTCGAGGAGTCCTCGACAACAATGGTTTTTGTCTCCAGCTTCACGGGCTGCGGAGCCGGCTCGCTTTTCGCCGTCACCTGGATCGAAGAGGCAAGCCCTGAGATTTGAGAGGCCCCTCCCCGGATCAAAATCCAGGAGAGGATCGGCACCGAAGCCAGTCCAAAAAAGCAGACCGCCTCCATCGAATCGTAAAGGCCCGCCATCCGGTTGAAGCTAGCAAGAGTTAAACTCGCATCTCCCTTCCGGAAGCTCCATACGGAGTTCAGGAAAAGATCGACGATCTCATAGAAAATCGGCCAGGTGGAGACCCAAAGGATCATTTTCATCCAATGGAAGATCATCCGAACCCCGAATGAAAGGAGCGAGAGGAGGATCACGAGCGGGAAGATGAGATAAAGGATCGCCTCAAAGAGCTCCCGCAGAGCGAGAATCCCCATCGAACCAATAGAGAAAAAGCTCCTACCCGGTTTTTGAGCAGGCTGGAGGCCGGAGCGGATCTCTTCTTTGAGAAGGTCGATGGCAGTCCTCTGCTTAAGGAACGTTTCCGGCTCGCTGCCAAAGAGGGCGGCAAGAGAGGCTGCCACTTCTTCATCTGGGAGGGCGGCGTCGAGTTTTTCTGCAGCTTCGCGGCAAGGAATCGCCTGATCGCCGAAGGAAACGAGGCGGGTGTTGGAGGTATTTTCAGCGAGAAACTCGAGCAGATTTTCCTGGGCTTTCAGCTCCTCTCGGGTGTAAAGACCGAGGCCAAGATCCCGGAATACGCATTCGCGGCAGAATTCGCGGAAATTTTCTTCAAGCGCAGGATCGCTCACCGGAAAAGCGTTGGAGCGGAAAGGAGATTCCTCGGCAGCTCTTAAAGTCCAGCAGTAGCCATCTTTCCCAATCGATCTGGCGAATAGCTCTCTGAGCTGGTTGAACAATTCGCTGGAGTAAACGGCGAATTTTCCAAGGAAAAAGGGGACGTCCTGGCTGACTGTCTTCGGTTTAGGGTCTTCAGCTGAATGGTCGACGATCGCGATTTTCGTCGTGGGCGTCAAAAGGAGTCCTACGATGGCTAGCCCAGGGAGGAAAAAACTCCGGATCAGCGGGTCGAATTTCTGCCGGAAAAAGGCGAGGCAGACGCAGCAGAAAGCGCCGATAGTCAAAGAAAGCCTCAGGAGGAGATTGAACGTCCCTCCCATCTTCGACGAACCTTTGCCGTAGAGGATTTCGCCGATGGCTGTAAACACTTTCTCGAGCAGATCCCCTCCTCCGTACGTGTGGATCGCGCTCGGGTCGGATGCCGGAACAGGAGCGCCCGCAGCATGGGCATAGCTTGCAGCCGCGAGAAAAATCAGGAGCGGTAAACCTTTTTTCATAGACCTTTCTCCTTCTCTTTCAGCGACTTTTCAATCTGGATCATCGAGTCGATCGCCTGCTGTTCCTGAACCAGGCTGCGGCGATGCTCGGCTTTCATTTCTTCAATTCCGGCGAGCGTACTTTCAAGCTGCTGGATATACGTTTCGAGCTCAAAGCCGCAGATCTGGACGGTTTTCAGCGACTTCGCCTTGGAGAGAAGCTCTTCGACGAGTTCGCCGGTAAATTGAAGGGTCCGCTCGAAAGCAATGAGTCCGCCAAACCGGTCTAGAGCCAGCTTCGCCCCGGTTCCCCGAGTTTGAGTGAGGAGCGAAATGAGGCTGCCGATCGGCAGGCGGGTCTTCTGAAGAAGCTCCGTTTCTTCAAGCGTCAGATCAGCGTCCTTCTGGCGGAGCTTCTCCTGAATACTCGCCAGGAGCGCCTTGATTTTCTTCCTTTCGCCGATCGTTGCAGGCAGCCCGGGGCTGTCGGTTTCGACGCTGACGCCATCCCGTTTAAAGGCATATCCCTTTCCGTTCTCTCCTGTGAGGAGGTATTCGATCGCCTGCCGATAGAGCGGCGGATGGATCTCGATGGTTTTGCTCCCGCCCTCATCAAAGACGGCGACCGCCCCTCCAAGCGTGAGGCACAGGTTTTTTTTCTCTTCGGAAAAATCGGTCAGGCCGAGGACTTTCGCCGCTGTGTTGTAGCTGCCGCCCATCAGTTTCTGGAATTTGTCGGCGTGCTTTTGGAGCAGCTCGCTCCGTTTCTTTTTGTCCTGGCAGATATTCCTCGCCTCGATGAGGTCGATATTGTTTTTTGAGGCGAGCGCATGTTCGGCGAGATAGGCTGCGGAACGCTCCGATTTAGCCAGCATCCCGGGATTGAGAGCCGCCGCGAGGTCGTCGGACTGAATGCTCATCGCGTTGAGCTGATTCGACCAGGTCTGCACCTGCTTCATCGCCGAAGTGGTGAGAGGAGACACGCACTCAAGACCGATGATATACGCGTAAGAGAGGCCTCCGACGATATCCTCCAGCGCCTTTTTCATGACGATCCCGTTGGCCCCTTTTGCGGCGCCTGTAACATAATCGACCGAACCGGCTGAAATCGTTGGAAATGAGAGCTTTATAGACGAAGGTTTAATCACCGACGGAAGGCTCCCTCCTCCTGCGACAGGAGAGCTTGAAGGATCGAATTTTCCCTCTCCCTCCTCAGAAGAATTATACTCTTTGAAAAACTGGTCGATCTGCCCGTCCAAAAGAGCCTTGGCCGGCTCATGGTCTTCGAAATCCATCGAGAGGTTATAATCCTTAATCCTCCGCTCCGCATCCTGAACCAGGTCGCCCACCTTGTCTTCAACATAATCGCGGAGATAGTCGCGCACCTTGCCGCCGAGAAGGTCGGGAACATATTCATCGACGAGATCCCCTGCCTTGTTCTCGACATAGTCTTCGGCCAAATCTTTGAGCGGTTCCGCCGCTCCCCCGAAGAGAGATCCGGCTAACAAAAATAAAGGCAGTGTCTTACGCATTCCGTTGCTCTGGTTGTCCCGCGTCGAACGGGATGATTTGGTTTTGGGAGGGGTCTACAAGATAAAGCCCTTCTGAAAGGTTCAGCCGTTTCGAGATGCCCCTGTCGACCACGCAATCAAAGCCCTCGAGGAGAACTCCGTCAAGAGCCACCCCTTTCATCTGCAGATTTCGGGCCGCAGCCTCAGCCTCGGCCGCATCCGCAGCCTCTTGCGCCCCTTCGTCTTTCCCATTGAAGCAGAAGAGAAGAAAACAGCTCTCTTCAACTTTAGGACCGCGAGCCACTTCGGCCCAGGTGTTTGC
The DNA here is from genome assembly GCA_964415395.1 of uncultured bacterium. GTDB lineage: Bacteria > Chlamydiota > Chlamydiia > Chlamydiales > SM23-39 > CAYPZU01. The sequence continues at coordinate 11,280 of CAYPZU010000007.1, read as the reverse complement.
AAAAAGGGAGCTTTGTTCGCTCCAGCGCTTTTGCTCGCGGACGTAATTCGCCACATTTTCTTTGGTCGGGACAAGCACGGCCAGGGAAAGAAGCTCTTTAAGATACTCTCTTTCCGCGCTCATCGCTTCTTCTGCCTCTTCCGGGGAGATGTTCTGCTGTTTTTCCGCATCCTCGAAGTAGTACCACCCTTCCATCTTCTGGTCGTACCAGGAAGCCGAGGCCAATAAAACGAGCCAGCCAATCATTTTTCACTCCGATTCAGGTAGCGGAGAACCTTCCCCTCGATCTTTTTCATCATCTCTTCCCCATCGGGATGGTAGTCGTCATAGGTTTCAGAAAGATCGATCTCCTGCAGAGGAATCTTCTCCATTTCGGTTTGCGTGAGCCCGCGGCAGTCGGGCTCTTCAGGGCTGCCCCACCCAAGGCTCAATTTGCCCCGGAGCTGCTCCTGCACGATCCGGGCGATCTTCATCCCGAAACAGCAGTGGACGTGCTCTGTATTGCCTTCTTCATCCACTTTCGGCCCGATGTAGCGGCACCGGCCCAGGCTTTTGAGGCGCACAAGCTCCAACTCACCTTTCGTGCAGCGGGGGTCGGTAGAGCTTTTCTCGCAGCAATCAAACGGATCTTTCTGGAAGCTGCAGTGGCATGTGTAAGGAGTCCCCTGGTAAAAGAGCGGCAGGTCGGGATTCTCGAGCGATTCGGGGGAGATTTCCTGCCCCTCGGCAACCAGCCCCATCACCGAAGTGAGAGCGGAAGCCATCACGGGGAAGTCGCTTCGGCGGTCGTAGTTCTTTTTGTATTCGTCGAATTCGCCGTTCAATCCCCAGATCTTCGCCTGCTTGAAGGTGCGGCTTACTTTCGTATAGCCGGGGACTTTTCCGCAGTCGTAAGTTTTCTCCGTGGCGATGCAGCGTCCTATTTCGTCTTTGGCGGCGCACTCTTCGCCGATGAATTCGCACCCTTCGCGCCGCATTTCGCCGCACTTCGAATCGATCTGGCAGTCGAGAATCAGCTCCCGCTCCCAAAAATCGCGCTGAACCGCCAGGCCGTTGATCACCCGCGTTTCCGGTTTCAGGAGATTCTTGATCCAGACAAGCCGGCATCTTCCCTTCTTTTCGTAATCTTCCGCCATCTTGGGGTCTGCTGCCGCCCAGGTATCCGATTTTTCTTTCGGCGGGATAAACCAAACTTCATCTGTGACGAACTGATTGCATCCTGGCGCCCCGTCTTTGTGCCGGAGTTCTTTATCGAGGCGGAATTTCCCGTCGGATCGGTGCTGGCCCAAATAGACCTTCGAAGCGGCAAGGGACAAATCCCGTTTGAGCGTCGCTTCCTGCCCTCTCTGGTTCTTTTTCGCCTTTTCGTAGGTGTGCGTATCGGCCGATCCAGGCTCTCTGTGGCCCAGGCAGCGGCGCACATGCTTTTTCTGCCACTGGCCATCTGGCTTGCCGCTCTCTTTGTATTGGCAGAGCGGGCACGCGTCAGAGTTCTCTTTGTGCCAGTATTTCACCTTGGCGCGGTAGGGTTCATCGCCATCGATCCACGATTCGACATGCTTGATCTCAGGGTCTTTTTTCAGCCGCGCCTCGGCCTCCCGCCTCAGCTTCTGGGCTGTCGATTTATGGTCGAACCAGATCTGCTGTTTTTGCGGGTCTTCAATCTCTTCTTCATGTCCCTGGCAGCTCCGCTCCATCCAGATCTCGACGCCCGGCTCCACCTCGACCGTCCGCTTCTGTTTTAAAGCGATGATCTCAGACCCCTCGAGGCACTTTCTGAAAATCGGCTCCGGCTCGACATAGGTTTCAACCGTCTCTTCGATGCCGAGGATTTCTTTCGGATCGTGCATCTCGAAAAGGCGATTATCGAAGGAGGCAATCAGCATCAGGAGAGCGATCATCAGCTGCCCTCCCATGGCTGCCAGAGGACGTCTTCATACGCGTCCTGGCCGATCGCTTCAAACGCCTTTTCAGGCATCTCCTTAAGGATCTGTTCCATCTCTTCAGTGATCCCCCCAGCCAAATCGGCTCCGCCAGAGAAAATTCGTTTTGCGGCGCCGGGAATGCTGTAGCAGCAGTTCATCTTCGACCAGACGACAAACAGAAAATCCTCCCCTTCCGGGTAGGTTTTTCCAGCGGCCCACGGCTCGATGCTTTGGCCCAGAAAATGGCAGTAGCCGCTGCGGGAGCCCCGAGTCTCCTTCTCCTTGTCAGGCACAGGATAGAGAAGCTGCGTTTTGATATGCGTCTTCTGCGGATATTTCATCCGGGTCTTCTTGCAAAAATTTTCCTCTTCAAAATAAGTGCCGAGAAAAAGAAAGTTGCGGATCCAGTCCCTTTTGGCCAGAACGCGATGGACAAGAAGAGAACTCGACTGGAGACCGCCGATATGATGAGCCACATGCCCTGTCAGAGGATAAAGGGAGCCTAAACATCCGGAACACCACCAGAGGTCGTTCCGCGGCGCGCGCTGATTCGAAGCCGCGCAGTCTTCAATGCATTTTTCCTGGGCCGCAGGTCCGTTTTTAAGGAACATCTCTCGATCAAAAAGAGCGGCGACCGCCGGATATCTCCAGGTCGGTTCGAATTCGCTATAATAGGGAACCGCCTCGCTGAAAAGCCCCTTTTGCAGGCAATTGAAACCGGGGAGGATGGCCAGGATGCGGAACAGCGGCAGCGGATAGTAGTGGACGTGGTAGAAGCTGGTGCGGCCCGACTCCCCCACGTGGGAAATCCCGCCGCGCAGTTTTGCGCTTTTCTGGTCGCTGAGGTCCCATCCTTTTGCAATCAGGATCTTATGAGGGGTGGGCGTCACCTCGACGATCCCGGAAACCTCCCAGAAAGAAATGGGGACGCCCCAATGATCGTCGCCGCATTTGCAGCCCCATTGGCTGATCCGTTCCCAGAACGATTCGACTTTTTCTTCCCTTTCGATTTCCTGAAAAAAGTTCGCTCCGCCGACCCGGAGCGGGAACATGCATCTCCAGCAGACGTCGGTGAACGGATTGATCCATTTCCCTTTCGATTCGGCAAACGGCTTCCTCTCGTGAGTTTCTTCTTTTTTCTCGTTCCACTCGCGGATGATCGCCATCGTCTCTTTGAGTGCCTGGGCGCGGTCGGGGCGAGGACCTTCCTCATGGGCGCAGAGAGACAGGGAGGAGAGGAAAAGGAGGCATTTGCGGATCATTTGAGCCTCGAGGAAAGTTGAGACGCTTTTTCCTTTTCATCGCCCGATTCAGCCATCAGTTCGAGAGCTGCGGAAAGGCGCAGATTGCCAACAGTCCGATCAAATTTTTTGCCCCGCAGGACAACCGTTGGGACTACAGCGACTTTAAATTCTTCAAAGAGATCAGGATCGATATCGATGGGAGCCGCGACGCCCGCCTGGCGCAGCTCCATCACCTTCACAGCGAACGCTTCAAACGAGCCGCCGGGAATCCCCCTGAGAACAAAAACGCCCCCCGTCTTCTCCATCTGCCGGGAAAAGTCTTTCCACGTTTCAAGAGGAACGGAAGATGACATGAAGACGAGTAGGTCCCGTTTATCATCGCGGACAACCGTTTTTGAACAGCCGCGGCAGGGGGCCACCTGATCGAGCGGCGAAAGAGCGAGAAGCCAGGCTGCCGCAAGCGCGATCATAGCTTCGCCTCTTCGACGAGGATTTCTTCGCCTCGGCAAACGGCTTTGGCGGGGACATGCTCAATATTCAGGCGGGAGGTATACATGCCGAACTGGTCGAAAAAGACTTCGCGCCCTTCCTTTTCCCCGAGAGCGATCGGACTTCCTTTCACGAGAATCCAGAGAGCTCCCGGCCCTTGGGCTTTCGCCCACTCGACCTGTTTTTCATCCGATCCGTCAAAAAAGAGAAGCTCCATTTCTCCGAGTCCTTCAGGCGCATCCAGAGAAAAAGAGCGATTTTTTTCAGCTTGCGTCAGATGGGAAAGCGGCTTCGGATTCTGGAACGATTCAGCCATCTCCTGCATATAGCCTTCAAAATCGAATTTTTCGACGGCTTTCTCGATCATAGAAATGAAATTCTCTTCTACGATCGGAAACGTTTCGGCCCGTTTGCCGAAATCTTTCGCCGCAAGGGCGGAGGCGGATAAAAGGAACGCGCTAAGCCATTTCATAGAGCGACCGGATGGCCTCTTTTGCATTGAGTCCGTGGGAGAGAGCTTTCTTGAATGCGGGCAGGCGCTTGAGGAGCCACTCGAGAGCTTCCTCCATTTGCAATCCCCGTTCTTTCAACTCTTGAACCGCCTGGAATTCATCGGCCTTCGTTGAGAAAAGAAGGGAAGAGAATGGATCGAGCTTGAGCTGGCTGACCGCCGAAGCGCCGCTTCCTTTGTGATAGAGGAAGCATTCGGAATACTGCCCCGGCTCCATGCGGAGCGAGGAAAGGGCGGCCTCGCGGAATTCGTTCATCGGGATCAGGTTCTCTTTTTTGAGCGTGTTGATCGAATCGTTGTCTTTGCCGAGCATCACCAGCCAGTTTGAATTCTGGAAAGCGGCTCTGGCGCCGAATGAGCGGTCGAAATCCTTCACGCTCTGGGTGCCGACGACGAGGGCCCCGTTGTATTTTCTCAGTCTTCGCGCCAGACTCTCGATGAACCCTTCCATCTGCGGGCTTTTCAGAAGATCCCACGCCTCGTCGATGCAGATCAGGCACCGTTTGCTCCGGTCGCCCATGAAAATCTGGTTCGTGATCGCGAGCGTAAACATCTGGAGGATCACCGACTGGAGATCGGCCATATTCTTTAATTCCTCCGTCTCGATGACGACGAGATCGGAAGAGAAATTCACCGGCTTCTCGCCGTAGAAATAGTTGGAGTAGACCCCTTCTTTGCCATATTTCCGCAAACCCTCTTTCAGGCTCTCGGTCGCGCCGATCATCAGCTCGGAATTGAATTTCATTTCATTGATGAGGCGGATCATCGTGTCGACCGTCGCCCCGTTCCCCTCTTTTTCCCAGGCGCCCTTGACGAGCGTAGAGAGGAGGTCGGCCCGCTCCTTGTCGATTTTCTGCATCGGAACGGCCATTGTGGCCGCAATCGATGAAACCATCTCAAGGCCTGCGTTGACCGCTTCGGGACCTGCGTTCTTTTGGATCGCGGCAAACGGGTTCAAATCGAACCGGCTTTTTTCAGAGAAGGCGAGATATTGCCCATCGAGAAGATGGCACAGTTTCTCGAAGCTTCTTCCCAAATCAAGAACGAAGACGCGCCCCCCGCTGCCCAAATGGCTCAGGATCATCTCCTGCATGAAGACCGACTTTCCGGAACCGGATGGGCCGATTACGATCGAGTTGAGGTTCCCCTCCGTCGCGAACGGATCCCACGAGGCGATCTGCCCTTTCCTGCCGGATAAAATCATCCCGCGGGTCGAATTGCCCCACCACTCGCCCACGCAGGGCATGAGCGAGGAGGTTTCCTGCGTGAGCGTCGTCCGCATGCAGCGGATCCGCTTGAGTCCCGTTGTTGCGGCCGAATCCTCAGCCCAGGCCATCGGGAGCGACGAAAGAAAATCGGGCAAGTGGATGAAGTGGTTCTCTTTGAGTTTAAAACCATATTTCTGGAAGAGGGCGAGCAGCGTCGACTCGGCCTTTAAAAACCGCTCCTTTTCAGCCCAGAGCCCGCAGCTCAGGCGCGTCTCGACGAACTTTTCTCCTTCAAGAAGCTGCTGGCGGACGAAAAGGCTCTCTTCCATTTCTTTCGCCATGCCGGGCAGCATCCGGAGCAGCGAAGCGAACTTCGACTGGTGTTCTAAAACTTTCAGTTTTGCTTTGAATTTCCCTTCCGTTTTCTCCTGCGAGGGGAAATGGATCCCGTAATGGATATAGAAAGGGGAAGGAATCCGGTATGATGGATTCAGAAAGTCGCCGATCAGCTCTCCGGAATGAGCCAAACTCCATTGTTCAGGGACGTCGAGCGCTTCATAACTCCGGAAATAGGCTGTTTCCTTTCCCTGGAAAACGATCCCTTTCTGGCCCGATTCCAAAGCGGTTCCAGGCAGGCACACCTGCTTCGAAATCCAGCTCTTTTCGTTCCATTCACGGGTTTCCCGCTTTGCGGCCGGCTCGAAATTCACCATCCCGGAAAGAAGTTCGATCAGGTGGGACGGCTCCATCTCAAATGCCGTTGTAATGCGAGAGAAGGTCTCGAGGGCTTTCTTTTTCTTTTCAGCCAGTTTGCTAAAAAGAGCTTCATTCGTTTTCGGGAGGCTGTAAGAGAAAAAGAAGCGGAAGATCCGCGGAGGGACGCTCCCCTGCTTCGATTCTTTCGCGAAGAATTCCGCTTTCCGGTCGGCGATCTTGGAATAGATCCCGCCCTGTTTTTTCCTCGGCTCGGACCAGGAATCGAGGAAAGGCTCGATTCGCGGATCGGCAAAGAGAAGACACTGGATGTCGGATCCTTCCTCGCCGATCTCCTTCACCAGGCTCGCCAGCTCCATCTGCGCATCGGGAGAGCCTCCCATCAGAGGCACCGCTTCAATCACAAAGCCGAGGCTCGTCTTGTTCTCGTAGATCCGGGTCGACGGATCGTAGAGCCGGTAGGGAAGCAGATCGCTCAGGAAAGCCGCGTCGAACGTCTCTTTCTGTTCAGATCCGCCCGCTTGATCCCACTCGGAATTTTCACCAAGCAGATCGGCCGTCTTTTGAGCCAGCGCCTTCATCCAACTCATGGCTTCGCCTCGACCATCACCGCGCCGCCTGAAGTCTTCTTCATCAGGTAGAGGGTTTTCTCCTCCTCAGCCGCCATTTTCGCCTTTGGTTTCGCTCTCAGAGCGTCAGCCTGGGACTTCTCTTTAAAGAACATGTCCTGCCCTTCTTCTTTTTCAACGATCAGATCCATCACATCGGAAACCGATTTACAGCGGACCCCTTCTCCGGGAGGACAATCCCACTCCGACTTGTAAACTCCGCACGCGGCGCAAGCCAAAGAAACTAAACAAAGAGCTAAGATCCTCACGATTTCCTCATCTTTTCATCTAAAATGGTTTTGCTGGGGACGCAGTCTAATGTTTCGCCGCCGATCTCCAGAGTGGGCACAATCGCAACCACATCGGGCTGCTTCAAATACTCCAGCGCGTCCTGAAACGGCGCTGTGCCGGATAAAAACTCTACCTTGTCCAGTTCTGGCGCCTCATGGCCCAGAGCCCGCATCGCCGCCTGCATCATCCGGCAGCTTTCTTTCGGTCCGTGTTCGGCAACGCTTTCCATCACCGCCTGGAAAAAAGCCAGCCTCTCTTCAGGTTTTAGCCTATCGAGGCAAACCATCATCTGAAGCGTCGGCAAATCGGCCGGCGTCGGATGGAAGACCCAGGAAAGACGCCCCGTGTCGAGATACTCTTTCCGGATCTCTTCAAAATCCTTTTGGTACCACTCGAGGCACTTGCGGCAGCTCAAAGAGAAGTATTCGACCGCTTCCGTCTCCCCTTCTCCGAACCGGACCTGGTATTTCGGGTCGAGCCTTTCGAACGCCCCCAAACTGGAAGCGGCGATCAGCCCGGCTAACGCCCATCTCATTTTTCGTCCCGTTTCGCCGCGCGCTGCATTTCGAATTTCTTCTTCAGGTCTTTCTCGCCAATCTTCACCGACTTGGTGAAAACAACGTCGACAACCCGCCCTGCCGCGATCTGGATCGTCGGCTGCAGCTGCTCGGAACGCTTGATGTAGTAATCGGTCAGCTTCCCGAACGCCGTTCCCGTCCCTTGCTGGACCGGGCGGAACATGTCGGAATTGAGAATCACTGAACTGCCGCTCTCTTTATTCCGCTCGGTGATCTTGTGGATCACGTTTGCATCGATCGCTGCCTGGAGTCCTTGGCCAATCCCCTGGAAAAGGGCGGCGAATGCGGCTCTCGCTACGATCTTGCCGGAGCGGTCGACCACGACGCCGCGCATCCCCTCTCTTCCGTCTTCGCCGGAAACATACCCGCTGATCTCGGTCTCGATAAACGAACCGTTCTTCTCGACGAGAGTCATCCTCTCGGCGCGGATATAGACCCGCTCGCTCGAGATGTCCCCGATCGCATTCCCTAAAATGACGCTTCCCTTGAGCGGGACGCGCACTTTTCGGGGCAATTGGCCATTATCCAAAGGCCTGAGCAGCATCATGTTCGGACCTGTCGGCTTCGACACAGCTACGCTACAGTCCGCTCCGGAAACGAGCACCGCTTTCAGCACTGTCCCGGCAGGGATCTCGAAACTCACATGCCGCTCGTCTTTTTTGCCGGCTCTCTCCCACGCCTTTGTCGACGAGGATTTCTTTTCGGGGCCGAGCTGCATCGCCTGCTTCTTCTCTTCCAGATCCTTTAATTTTCCTTCGAGATCGCGCGCCTGGTTCAAAAGAGCCTGCTGCTGCTTTTCAAAAGAGAGTTTTTCCTGGTGGACATTCTGCAGAGACGCTTCCAGCGACTGAAGCCGTTCGTTCAGCCGGTCGTTCGTTTTTTCCAAAGACGCCATCCGAAGCGCCTCTGGATCGACTTCCTGCGACACGGTATCGAGGACGTCTTCCTTCGGCTCTTTTTTTCTGCCTGACAGATCCGGGCGCTCTTCATCTCCCGTAAAAGAGACGAGAAGGACGCCGATCCCCAAAAATGCGGCGATCATCGCGTAGAAGATCTTTTTCTGTTTCGATCCGATCTCTTTCGATTTAGTTTTCATTTCCATCCTTCGCGGTTCCGATGATGCAGAGCGTCTCTGTCCCCATTTTTAGTTTCTGCGCATTGAGGAAAACCCAGCCGTTCGCCCCTTTTTTTAGCGCTTCGGGATCTACGACGACCGTTTTGTATTCCGGATTCTGGATCCGGTAGACGCAGACCGATTCGAAAGGCCCCTCGAGAGCTTTTACGCGGGTGACGACGAGCGGCGCGGGAAGATCGAGAGATTCCCCTTCTTTCCAGTCTCTTTCGCCGTAGCCGGAAGGGACTTTGCCATCGATCACCTCATTTAAGAACTCGATTGCCGATCCATGCGAAAGGGCGGGACGGATTGTCCACTCTTCCCCTTCCGCTTCTTTCAGCCAAACCTGCTCGCTCGCTCCCTCGCTGGAGCGGACAAGCAAGTCCTGCGCTGCGCCGGATGAAGTGACGACAGTCAGCGCCGCAGGTTTTTCAATTTCTTTCAGCACGTTCACGAAGGCGTTGCCCGTCGCAGGGTCGATATTGACTGAGAAAAGAGCCGTATCGCCGAATACTTTCTCTACCGCGCCGCCCTCCACCGAAATCCGGTTGTGCGTATCGGTTGAAAAGACCACCTCGATAGGATGTTTCTCGTCGATCGTTCTCTCCACCAAAGCGAAGGCCGAAGAGGCGGCCAAAATCCCTGTTCCTAAAAACCATTTCATTTACGCCATCTCCTTCTTCAGCGATGTCAGCAATAATTTTCCGTTTTCGCACTGGAACTGAAGCACGTACCGCTTCTTCTCGTTCTGCGCGATTTCTTTAGCCCCATGCCCCACGAGCAAAACCGATTCCCCTTCCACAACAAAGGCGTTCCTTGCTGCGTCCACATGGCTGTTTTCCACGCGGAAAAAGAACGACTGGTCTCCCCTGAGAATTCCTTCCTGCTCTACTTTCAGCAGCTTTTTGAAGCTTGGATAAAACGAAGGGTGGACGTGCTGCAGAACAATCTGATTCCGTTTCTCGACGTCGGCGGCGCTCCTGTTCAGGAGCAAATCCGATAGATAGAGTCCCATCTTCTCGATGTACCCGCTCGAGACTTTCCCTTCCTCCACCCAAAACGAGGCTCCGCTCGTAGGAACGATCACGATCCTCTCTTTCTTGAAGCAGAGCATCGCCGAGAGCAAAACAACCGCAACCGCAAGGATCGAGGAGAAGAGAAGAAAGCTATTCCTCTGTCCGACCAGCTTGCCCAGATATTCTTTCAAAAGATCTCTATTCATTATTTGATCCACAAACGTTGATGCGACGGAGGAAGCCCCACCCGCAGAATTTTGTTGAAACTCGAAGTCGGCAAAGACCAGTAGAGAAGGCGCATGGCATAGAAGCGGGGGAACCGTTTCCCGATCTTCCGAATTCCCGCTACAAGAGCCAGTCCCACAAGCGGAACCACCAGGATGCTGTCGACAAGCGCGCCGAGGAAAAACGGCATCACGTAGCCGGCCAATTCGCCCATGGTAAATGAAAGAAAACGGACCGGCGCGTCCAGGTGCCTTAATAGAGAATGGGTCTGCATATTGTTAGACGTTTACCGAGGAAATCCAGTCGACGACTTTGGGGAGATAGCAAACAGCCAATCCCAGTCCGCCGTATACCAGAAGAGGGCGGATGGAACCCGACATGAACGCCTGGAAAAGCCCTGCGCCCAGACCTAAGGTCAAAGCCGCTTTTCGGACGGCAGATCCAAAAAGGATGTTCTTGATCGAATTTGTAGTTGTGTCGATGTCGAGGCTTGAAGCGTCCACGTCGCAGTATGCTTGAGTTTGGCCCAGCACGGCTAAAGCCAGGGTGCCGGCAAACAGGATGCGGGGATCGTTCAGATTGAGAGAAAATTTCTTCTGCATAACTTCTCCGTCAGGTGTATTCTGTTATTCGCACAAATATGCGAATTCATGCAGACATTTTGGAGGCGCTCGCACATTTGAGTCAACAAACGAATTCAAGATAAAATAATTACATTTTTAAGATGCGTCAAAGATCGTACCAAGAATCTGTACGAATCACCGAACGGAACGAATAGAAAGTAACCCCATCGAGAGAGGCGGGAGCATGTTCTCCAAAGAAGAAGAAAGCTGTACCACTCCCAGTCATCGTAACGTGGGCGTAGCCCTGGTCGATAAGAGATTGCTTTAGCGCGATGAGGCGCGGCTCGAGCTGGAATGCCGGGATCTCCAGGTCGTTGTAATAGAGAGCGGATAGATCGCGGGACGGAAGAGCTTCGAGGCGCGTGTGGCGGTAAACAAGTGGCGTGGAGAGGCCGTAAGAAGGTTTAGCGAGCCAGCCTTTTAAGGGAGAGGGGAGGGAGCGCGGCTCGAGAATCTCTCCCCGTCCGGTGCAATAGGCAGTGCCTGAAGAGAAGAAGAAAGCGACATCGGAGCCGATTTGGGAGCCCATCTCGATGAGCTGGGATAAAGTTGCGGGGCTGCCGTGGAGTTGATTGAGAGCCCAAAGGGTTGTTGCGGCGTTGCTGCTGCCTCCGCCAAAGCCGGCTTGAGTGGGGATGCGCTTTTCGATATGGATCGAGACCGGGGGAATCGGAAACCAGGAGCGGAAGAGGTTCAGGGCTTTGGAGACGAGGTTAGAGGCGTCGCAGGGAATC
>CAYPZU010000006.1:42080-49197 GCA_964415395.1 uncultured bacterium | reverse complement strand
TCGGTCGGTACTGACCCGAGGCTCGTTCTCGGAGGAACAGCTCTCGCTCCTGGATTCTGCTAAAATTCCTACTCATATCGCGATCGTGATGGATGGGAACCGCCGCTGGGCGAAGCAGAGGGGGCTGCCTCCGATGATGGGGCATTGGGAGGGAGCGGAAGTTTTGACTGACATTGTCCGCTCCGCTTCGGAACTGGGCGTCGAGACCCTCACGGTCTATGCCTTTTCTACAGAGAACTGGAGCCGTCAGCCGAGCGAAATCGACGCATTGATGAATATCATCGAAATGTACCTGATCCGCAAGCGGGATCAGATGATCCAGGATGGCGTCAGACTCGATGCGATCGGAGATATAAACCGCCTTCCCGAACGGGTTCAAAGCGCGTTGTATGAAACGAAAAAAGCTACGGAGCATTGCGAGAAGATCAATCTTGTCCTAGCGCTCAATTATGGCGCGCGCGATGAAATCCGGCGCGCGGTCGTCAAGATATTGGCTACCCATGACAGGAAAAAATTTTCTCCTGACGAGCTGACGGAAGAATTGATTGCCAGCTATCTGGATACGTGCCGCTGGGGGGATCCAGATCTTCTGATTCGGACAAGCGGAGAGCTTCGGGTTAGTAATTTCCTTCTTTGGCAAATTTCCTACGCTGAATTATATGTTACAGAAGTGCTATGGCCCGATTTTACCTCAAGGCAGCTTTTTGAAGCGGTTCTTGCTTATCAGGGTCGTAAGCGGAGGCATGGAGGCGGAGTATGAATGATCTAGGGCGCAGGCTGGTTGTGTCAGCCATTTCGATAGCGGTCGTTTTCTGTTTGTTGTGGTTCGCTTTCAATAGCTTGTTTCAATATGTCGTCGCTCTGATTGTCGCCGCTCTCTCGGGAATTGCGATCTGGGAATATGAGCAGTTTGCCAAGGCAAAAGGGGGGAGGATGATCTTTCCTTTTCTGGTTGCCGTCACGATGGCTGAAGTCCTTTCCTTTTACGCGGCCGCTCAATTATCCTATCTGTCTAGCCTTCCATTAGTCATATTTTTCATTGGCTTTCTGGTGCTCTTCGCCCTCCATTTTGGCGAAAAGGACGGGGCTGTGGTCGATCTCGCAGTTTCCTCTTTTGGGCTTCTCTACATCGCTGTGCCGATGGGCATGGTTCTCGGCATCCTTTACCTGATGGGCCAGGATGGCCGATGGTGGGTCGCCTATCTCCTCGCAGTGACGAAAATTACCGATATAGGCGCCTATTTCGCGGGAAATTTATGGGGTAAAAGAAAATTAGCTCCGAATATCAGCCCTGGCAAGACAGTCGAGGGCGCCATTTTCGGGCTGCTCTGCGCCGTTTTAGCCAGCTTCGGATTCCATCTCCTGAGCGATTATCTGGGAGCGATGCGCTTTCATCTAGGCACTTTTGAATGGCTCCTTTTGGGGCTTGTCCTCGGAATGACCGGACAATTCGGCGACCTTTCCGAGTCGCTGTTGAAAAGGGACGCAAACAAGAAGGATAGCAACGCTCTCCCCGGATTGGGCGGCGTTCTCGATTCGATCGATTCGCTTCTGTTCAATGCTCCCATTCTCTACATTTACCTTCACTACCTTAAATAATCATGATCATCACGATCGACGGACCGTCGGGAACAGGCAAATCAACCGTTGCGAGAGGGGTGGCTAAAAAACTTGGTTTCACTTTTTTCGACACTGGAGCCATGTACCGTTCGGTCGCCTGGCTTGTGCTTCAGGAAGGGGCTGACCCTGCCGATGAAAAACAGGTTTCAAGCCTCCTTCCCCGTTTCGATTACCGCATTGAGAACGATCCGCAAGGGGAGCGGCGCTATTTTGTGGGCAGCCGCGAGGTGACGCAGGAGATCCGCTCTCCCCAGATTTCGACTCTTGCTTCCCAAATCGCTGTATATCCGGATGTGCGCAAATCGCTCGTCAAAATTCAGAGAAAGTTCGGGTATGGGACGAATGCTGTATTCGAGGGGCGGGATATGGGGACTGTTGTTTTTCCCGACGCCGACCTTAAAATCTTCCTTACGGCAAAACCCAAAGTTCGGGCTGAGCGGCGTTATAAAGAGCTCCTCGCCAAATTTCCCGATCTGGCGGACACGCTCAATCCAGAGCAGATCCTGAGAGAGATCGAACAGAGAGATCAAAATGACACGACGAGAACCGTTTCGCCCCTTCGCCAAGCCTCCGACGCGATTCTAATCGACACATCCTATCTGACGGCAAAGGAAGTGATCGAACAGATTGCCCAGATGAAGCTGCGCCCCAGAAAGAAATTCGCCCCGATGAAGCTTCCCTATTTTATTGTTTATTGGATGGCCCGCACCTTTTTCAAACTCTGCTTCCGACTGAAGATCTATGGCGTCGAGCATTTTCGCTCGGGCGCAGGCATTCTGGTATCGAACCACACTTCCTTTTACGACCCTCCAGTTCTTTCGATCTCCTGCCCAGAGGAAGTTCATTTTCTTGCGAGAGGATCTCTCTTTAAAGTCCCTCTCCTCGGCAGGCTGATTCGGGTTCTCAACTCCCATCCGGTGGAGAGGGGCTCTTCCGATGCTCAAACGTTCCGGCAGATCCTCCAGCTTTTGGGCGAAGGGAAAAAGCTGATCCTTTTCCCCGAGGGGAGCCGTTCCTGGAATGGCCAAATGCAGCCACTTGAAAGAGGCCTGGCTTTTCTTGTTCTGAAGGCGAAATGCAGGATTCTTCCCGCCTACATTCAGGGAGCGTTCGAGGCGTGGCCCAGAGGCAAGAAATGCCCCCGCTTCTTCGGAAAAATGACCTGCGTCTTTGGTACGCCGATTGAGTGGGAAGAATTCGAATCTCTCGATAAGAGAGAGGCTCAGGAAAAGATCACCCAGCGCACATACGACGCGATTGTCCGGCTGAAGGCATGGGTTGATTCAGGGGCCCAGGGCTCTCCGCCTTAATTTTTCAGCAGCGAACAGAGCAGCGCTCCCGATTTGATCCTGATCTCCGCTTTCGCCCCCAGGCAGAGATTAGACACGCCGATAAACTGTTGGTCAAGCCGCCCCTCTTTCAGCTCCCATTTCAGCCCTTTCGTCGTAATCCCATCCGCTGGGCCGCTGAGAGGAATCAGAGAGAGCGTCTGGCCTGCAAAGCACTCGATCTCCACTCTTTTCGCAATCGCAAAAACCACCTCATTTTCCGTCTCGAGCGACAGCACGCCGGGAAACCGCGCCAGAAGCAGGGCGTTCGTCAGGCTGTGGTCGATCCTCCGTCCCCAGCCTCCGAATACTGTCCCTTTTTCAAAACCTTTTTTCCGCGCCTCTTCGATCGCCGCTTCAAGATCGGTTTCGTCTTTCTCTTTCGCCAGATGTTTTTTCGGCACATCCTCATACTGTCTCAATAAGCCCTCTGGACAGGAATCGAAATCTCCGACGATCAGGTCTGGCCGGATTCCCATCTTCTCGCAATAGACAAGGCCGCCGTCGACGGCGATGACCCGCTCATGTTTCAGCACTAAAGGTTTAATCGCATCAACCGAATCGATTTGCCCGTTTGCGATAAAAGCGACGCTTTTCATTCCATCCCTCTCTTCCTGGCAAATCTTTTATAAACGAAAAACAACATCGCACACAAGGTGAGACCATTGAATTTGCGCAACGAAGCGATTTATTCAACGGTCTCAAGGTATGCGCAGCTTTTCTGGTTGAAGCGCGAAGCAAATATCCTGCTATTCAAGCAGAATGCTGACTTGTTCGTAGGGATTGTGTTTGCTGAAAATTTGAAATGAAAAGCAACCGAGCTATTCCCCAAAAACGATGCGTTTTTAGGGACCTCTGTCTGTGTGGGTAAACTCTAAGAAAACTTGCGGCCAAGATGAGTCGAACATCCACCGAGTTGCCCCGACTAGAACCTGAATCTAGCGCGTCTGCCAGTTCCGCCATGGCCGCATAATGAAAGCTGCTATTATAGAAGACCTTGCACTCCCGCGCAAGGTGAATTTTTCAAGGGCGCTGAAATTCTGCCAAATCGGCTTGTACCTGCTCGAGCCGGCGCTAATGCTCCTCTGTGACAAGACCTCCCTGGAGGCCTGCGTAGAAATGAGAGAAAAGGGTTTGGCAGTAAGGTTCTAAGAGCTCGGTTTTTGTTTGGGAGATCGTTTGTCGGATCTGCTCCGGAGCGTTCTCGAATGCGGTTTGGATCGATTCCAGGGCGCGGATGATGATCCCGAGCGGGGTAGGTTTAATATTCAATAATTTACTGACTGAGCTTTCGAGGGAGATCAGCCGAGCCGATTGAGCGGCTGTTTCTCCGGCAGAACCGGAGATTTGGAGGAGTCCTTCAGAGGTAATGTGGGGTCCCAAGATTCGGATCGCCTGGAAAGACGCATCGGCTGCTTGGGAGCAATAGGCGGCGAAGGGGTGGTGGGGTAAAATTGTAGTCATGGGAGCGCTCTTTGGTTTAGGGGTGAAAGTTTAAGCCGAGAGCTTTTTTTTTCGAAGCGAAAGGTAGGTCTTGCGCCATTTTGAACCAGCTTTTAGACTTGAGGATTAAATGCAGAGGAGGATGTACCCATGTCAGACAAAGCTAATATCAAGCACTTGACCGATTCCGATTTCGACCAGGAGATCCAAAAAGGCGTGACGCTGGTCGATTTCCATGCGAACTGGTGCGGGCCTTGCAGAATGCTGGCGCCTGTTCTGGAACAGGTCGCGAAGGATGTAAAAGGGAAAGCTGTTGTGGCGAAGATCGATATCGATACTGAGCAGAAGACCGCAGCCCACTTCCAAATCACTTCGGTGCCGACGATGATCCTGTTTAAAAACGGCAAGGAAGTCAACCGTTTGATCGGTTTGCGGAACGCCGACGCGGTGAAAGATTTTATCCTCTCTGCGGTGTAAACAATGGGCCGGTTTCTCTATTTAACGATTATCCTGATCGTGGGAATCGGCCTGGTTCTCCATTTCGGTTATGAGATTCCCTGGCTTTCCCAATGGTTGGGGAAGCTCCCGGGGGATTTGACCATCCGGAAGGGAGGCGTGATGATTTATATTCCTCTGGCTTCGTCGTTTCTGCTGAGCGCGGCGCTTTCAATCGTCCTTTCCGCTCTTTTCAAGCCCTCGAAGTGATTTTGCCTTAGAGCCTCATACAGCACAATCCCTGCGCTCGTCGCCAGGTTCAGGCATCTTTGCCCTTCGAGCATGGGGAGGGTGTAGAAGCGGTCTTCCCATTTCTCTCTGAATAGAGAAGGAAGTCCTGTTGTTTCCGATCCGAAGACCAGGATCGAGTCAGAAGGGTAGGAAGCTTCAGTATAGAGCCGGCTGCATTTGGAGGAGAAAAAAAAGAAGGGGCTGCGTGAGGCTTCCAGATAGGAAGCCAAATCGTCTATTTCATCAACGGCCACGCCTTCCCAGTAATCAAGGCCGGCCCGTTTCAGCCAGCGGTTTTGCGTGCTAAACCCAAGCGGGCGTACGAGGACGAGATCGGTCCCTGTCACGGAACAGGTTCTTACGACATTCCCTGTGTTTTGGGGGATTTGGGGCTGGAAGAGAACGATTTTCACCGCGCCTCGGAAGGGCTCTCTTCAGGAGGTTCCTTAATAAGGTTTTTCGGAAGCGAGTCGAGCTGGGATGCCGAGTGGGCTTCGGCAGTCGCGTCGGCTTTTTTGACGGTCACCTCGAAAATGAGGAGCGAGTTCGCAAATCCTTGTTTGCCATATCCGAGATCGGGATGGATATAGAGCGTCCGTGTTTCTCCTTCCTTCATGCCGACGACGCCTTTCCCGAACCCGGGAATCGTTTCGTCGAGGGAAAGGAGTTCATCCCCTTCGCTCGTCCCGAAAACAAGACCATTGAGATAGCTCGCCTTGTATTGGACGATGGGCGAATTGTACGTTTGAACTGTCTGTCCTTCGCCTTCTTTCTCTATCCGGTATTGGAGCTTGCCCTCTTCCAGGGAGATGACGCCCTTCTCATCCCGATTTTTTTTGAGGAAGGCATCGGCTTCCGCCAAATTTTTTTCCGAGACAGCTGCAGTCGTTTCTTCCTGCAAAAGAGAGATCGCCTGGATGCACTCGTCTTCATTCAAAGGAGACGTTTTCCCTTCCGATTCGTCTTTAATGCCTTTGACGACGGCGCTCAGGTCGATTTTGAGGCCGAGCGATTCAAGGTTCTTGCCGATCAGATGCCCCATCGCCTCGGAGATTTTGGAGACGTCCGGGCCGGCGTTTTCTGCGCAGAGGGGGATAGCGGCGATAATCAGGAATTTAAGCATGGTAAAGCTCCTTTAGAGCGGCGAGGAGATGCTCGAGAGAGACCTCCGTTTGCTCGCGGGTTTGGAGATTTTTCAGCTGGATGCGCCCTTTTTGGATTTCGTCGGAGCCGAGGATAGCGCAATACGAAGCTTCCAACCGGGAAGCGTTTTGCAGGGCGGCTTGCATTTTTTTTGCGTTCAGCTCGACGTCGGCGGCGATCCCGCTCCTGCGGCACAGAGTGGCAAGAGAGAAGCACTTTTCCCTCGCTTCCGTTCCGAGAGGGACGAAATAGATGAAGGGCTTCCCTTTTTTGGGGAAGGAGATATTTTGAGCAGACATCACTTGAAGAACGCGCTCCATTCCTGTCGCAAATCCAACGGCTGGCAGGTCGGGACCTCCGAAAGTGGAGATCAGACCGTCGAATCTTCCGCCCGCGCCGATCGTATTTTGGGCGCCGAGGTCTTCTGTGAGAACCTCGAAAACGGTTTTGTTGTAGTAGTCGAGTCCGCGGACGATTTTATCGTCGATTACGTAGGGGATTTGGATCTGGTCGAGAAGGCGGCAAAGTTCCTGGAAGTGGTGTTTGGCGTTCGGGGTGAGGTGGTTGAGGATTGAAGGGGCGCCTTTGACGATTTCCCGGTCAGTGGGGTCTTTTGAATCGAGGATTCGGAGCGGATTTTTTTCGAAACGGGCTTTGCTGTCGGCTGATAGCTCAGGGAAAAACGGTTTAAGATAGTCGAGAAGCGCGGCGCGGAACTGGGTCCGCGATTCAGGGTCGCCGACGGTATTGAGGTGGACTTTCAGATTTTTCAGGCCGAGGCGCTTATATAGCTGGCAGAGGAGATCGATCACTTCTGCGTCCTGCTCGGGCGAGGCGACGCCTATGGCCTCGACGCC
>CAYPZU010000006.1:0-42070 GCA_964415395.1 uncultured bacterium | reverse complement strand
TGCTGCCGGTAGCGTCCCGATTGGGGGCGTTCGTAGCGGAACATCGGCCCGATGTAGAAGAGCTTATGGACGCTCCCCAGGTTGGCCAGATTGTTTTCTATAAATGATCGCATCACGGAGGAAGTCCCTTCGGGGCGGAGGCTCATGGAGCGCCCTCCTTTGTCCTCGAAGGTGAACATCTCTTTCGTAACGATATCGGATGTTTCGCCTACGCCCCGGTCGAAGAGGTCGGTTCTTTCGTAGATGGGAGTCCGGATTTCCTTGTAGCCGTATTCCGAAGCGATTTTGCGGATCGTTTCTTCGACGTGCTGCCAGAGATCGGACAGGCGCCATGTTTCTTCAGTGCCGTAGGGGAGGATATCGAACGTGCCTTTGGGAATTTGTACTTGCATAATGTGTGGTGAGTATATCCGTTTGAAAGAAAAAGGACTAGTCTAACGATCTGGATTGGCTCCTGCCAAAGAGGTCTGCTGGTGTGTAAATCCCGTAGATTTAATTGATTTGGAGTTGGTCGATCATCTGGTCCAGCTGCTTTGTCCAGATGTTCAGATGGCTCGATGCCGGGGTTTTCTGATGGTCTGCGTGGAGGCGGTGGATGAGTTCCATGTAGGGGAAGGGGATCCATTTTTCGCCTGCATGTTCCATCAGGTAGTATCCCAGAGTATGCTCCTGCTGGGGAGGATAGTCTTTGATGCTTTGCATAAAGGCGCTGAATTGGGCGGCAAGAGGGGTGTTTTTTTTGAACCGTCGGCTATCTTCGGCCATCATATGCCAGAAATCCGCCAGGCGGTTGAGGAAGTCGCCGTCCTCCCCTCGGTCTTCCGATTTCAGAATTTCCAGGGCGGCTTTGAAGGCGAGGAGGTTTTCGCGCGCTGCGGCCTCTTCTTTTGCGGTCAGTCCCTTTTCAAGCGAGTTCTGGAGATAGTTGACGAATCTTTGAAACTGGACGGCAAGAAAAGCTGCAACTGCCCATTTTTTCGGCCTGCCAGACGGCTCTCCGCCTTCAAATTTTTCCTTTTCTTTTTTGTCCAGTTCGACTGGTTCAACCTTATAATGCTCGTAAGGGTCCCGCTGCTGGCTCCCGATCGGGTTTTCAAATGAATCCATGCCCCAACCATAGATTAAATTTTTTTTTCGCGCTATGGGACGGCAAAAAACGTTGACAGAAGGTAGGGGGGGGATTTACGCTTTTTTGCGGTTCTTTAATCAAGGATTAGAGTGAGCGTACTCGATATTTTTAGGCCAGCTCCCCAGATGGAAGAGATCCAGGACCCGTCTCTGGTAAAAAAAAATTACAGATACTGGCGGTTCCGGACTTTCTACGCGATGTATATCGGGTATGCGTTCTTCTACTTTACCCGCAAGAGCTTCACCTTTGCGATGCCCGCTATGCAAAACGAGCTGGGCTTGGGGAAGTTCGAGCTGGGGCTCCTCGCCAGCATCCTGAGCATTTCTTACGGAGCCAGCAAGTTCATCAGCGGCATTCTCGGCGATAAGTCGAATCCTCGCTACTTCATGTCCATTGGCCTGATCCTGACCGGTATTTTCAATCTGCTGTTCGGCATGTCCTCGATTTTCTGGGCGTTCGCCATTTTCTGGGGTCTAAACGGCTGGTTCCAGGGCTGGGGATGGCCAGGCTGCGCCAAGCTTTTGACCCACTGGTATTCCCAATCTGAGCGGGGGCGCTGGTGGAGCGTGTGGAACACCTCCCATAATCTGGGAGGCGCCCTGATTCCGATTCTTGTCGCCGCCTGCGCAGAATACTTCGGCTGGCGCTACGCCATGTATGCTCCGGGCATTATCTGTATCGGCGCTGGTTTCTTCCTTATGAACCGTTTGCGGGACACGCCGCAGTCGCTCGGGCTGCCGCCGATCGAAAAGTACCGCGATGATTACCCGACCGAGAAGGCGAAGCGGGGAGAAAAGAACGATCTATCGACCAAAGAAATCCTTTGGCAATACGTTCTCTGCAATAAATATATCTGGATCCTCGCCTTTTCCCAATTTTTCATTTACGTCATCCGGACAGCCGTCAACGATTGGAGCATGCTCTACCTGATCGAAGTGAAGAGCTACACAAACCTCGAAGCGGGCCTCTGCGTCTGCTGGTTTGAAATCGGAGGTTTTTTCGGCAGCCTCGCAGCAGGATGGGCTTCCGATATTATCTTTAAGGGAAGAAGGAACCCGATCAACGTCCTCTTTACTGTGGCGATACTTTTCCTCATCTTCGCATTTAAAGTCCTGGTTTATCCATGGCCCATTCTCGATGCGGTTTTCCTTTTCCTCTTTGGATTTTTCATCTTCGGCCCGCAAATGCTCATCGGCGTTGCGGCAACCGAACTCTCCCATAAAAAAGCGGCGGCCACGGCGACAGGATTCGCCGGTTGCTTTGCCTACCTTGGCGCGGCTGCTGCCGGAGGACCTCTCGGAGCGATCACGAAAGAGTGGGGCTGGGACAGCTACCTGCTTACGCTTTTCGTCTGCGGCTTTTTTGGCGTTGTTCTGATGCTTCCTCTCTGGAATATCAAAACCAATCCAAAAGAATCCCTGCCGGATCAGCCCTCTCCCGCTAAAGCCTGAAAGACAATCTGCGGATACGTTTTTTTTGGAACTCTCTTCAGTTTTTTTGGGTTCGGCGTATATACTGAACCCTTATGACTTGGATCCCTCTCAACGTTCATTCCCAGTACTCGATTCTCGACTCCACAGCGTCTGTCAGCGCGCTTGCGGAAAAAGCGAAAGCATTTGGCATGCCGGCTTTGGCGTTGACGGATGAAGGCAATTTGTATGGCGCTGTCGATTTTTACAAGGCGTGCAAAAGCGCAGGCGTAAAGCCGATTATCGGCTGCGAGATCGCGGTTGCGCCCGGAGCGAGAAGCGAGAAGAAGCGGACGCCGGGGACTCCGACAGGCTTTCCGATTGTGCTGCTCGCAAAAGACGGCCGCGGCTATCAGAATCTCTGCAAACTTTCTTCGATCGGTTTCCTCGAGGGGTTTTATTACCAGCCGCGGATCGACAAGGAGGCCTTGGCTGCGCACCGCGAGGGGCTCATCTGCCTTTCCGGCGGAATCCACGGGCCGATCGCCTATCAGATTCTCGAAGGAGATGCCCTGGAGAAAGAGATCGAGTGGTACAAGGGCCTCTTTGGAGATGATTTCTATTTCGAGCTGCAGCGCCATCCTCTGAGCGAAGAGAAACTGGGCGAACTGCGGGAAAACTGGCTCATTCAGAAGATGCGCGAATATGCAGCCAGCCAGGCGAAGGTGAATGCCCGCCTCGTCGAACTTTCAAGACAGTACGGAATTGCTCTTGTTGCAACGAACGACAGCCATTACATCGAGCCGGACGATTGGCGGGCGCATGAAATTTTGCTGAACATCCAATCGGGCGAGCCGTGCGAGATCTGGGAGCGCGATTCCCAGGGGAACCCGAAAAATAAGGCGCCGAATCCAAAGCGGGAGACGATGCCGACCCACGAGCTCTATTTCAAGTCTCCCGAGCAGATGGCCGAGCTCTTCTCCGACTTGCCGCAGGCCATCGAAGAGACGGCGCGAGTCGCCGAAAAATGCAAGTGCGAACTCGACTTCAAGACCAAGCATTATCCGGTTTTCGTTCCCCCGTCTCTGGAAGGAAAAAGCTATACAAAAGAAGAGCGTCTGAAGGCGGCCGAGGGGTTCCTTCACTATCTTTGCGAAGAGGGAATCAAAACGCGCTACACTCCGGAAAAGCTGGCCGATGTGGCAAAGAAAGTGCCCGGCCGCGATCCGATGGAAGTCGTAAAGAGCCGCTTTGCCTACGAGTTCGAGATCCTTACATCGAAGGGGATGTGCGACTACATGCTCATCGTCTATGACTTTATCTCCTGGGCGAAGAGGCGGAAAATTCCAATGGGGCCGGGCCGGGGATCGGCAGCCGGCTCGATCATCGCCTATCTGACGGGGATTACAGACATCGAGCCGCTCCGGTTCCACCTTTTCTTCGAGCGATTCATCAACCCCGAGCGGATTTCCTACCCCGATATCGACGTCGATATCTGCATGGACCGGCGGCAGGAAGTGATCGACTATGTCGTCGCAAAATACGGCAAAGAAAAAGTGGCGCAGATCATCACCTTCGGAACAATGAAGGCGAAGATGGCGATCCGCGACGTCGGCAGGGTTCTCAACGTCCCGCTCTCGAAAGTCAACGAGATCGCGGCGCTTGTCCCCGAAGATCCGACAATGACGCTCGACAAGGCGTTCCAGATCGATCCTGAGCTGACCCGCCTTATGGAGACTGACGAGGAAGCCCGGAAGGTGCTCGAAATGGCCAAAAAGGCCGAAGGGTCCATCCGCAATACAAGCACCCACGCTGCAGGATTGATTATCTCAGCCAACCCGATCACCGACCACATCCCGGTCTGCATCGCGAAAGACTCCGACATGGTCGTAACGCAATACGCGATGAAGCCGGTCGAGTCAGTTGGAATGCTCAAGATCGACTTTTTGGGGCTGAAAACGCTCACTTCGATCCAGAAATGCGTCGATTCGATAGAGAAAAACACCGGCAGAAAGATCGACTGGGGCAACCTCCCTCTCAGCGACCAGCCGACATTCGACCTTCTGAACCAGGGAAAGACGCTCGGCGTATTCCAGCTCGAGTCGGGGGGGATGCAGGATCTGGCGAAACAGCTCCACATCGATATGTTCGAGGAGATCATCGCGGTCGGCGCTCTCTACCGCCCTGGCCCGATGGATATGATCCCGTCTTTCATCAACCGCAAACACGGGCGCGAGACGATCGAAATCGACCATCCGCTCATGAAGGACATTCTCTCCGAAACGTACGGCGTTATGGTGTACCAGGAGCAGGTGATGCAGATCGCCAGCGCTCTCGCCGGCTACACTCTCGGAGAGGGCGACGTCCTCCGCCGCGCGATGGGGAAAAAAGACAAGGAAGAGATGGCCCGGCAGCGGGAGAAGTTTTTGACAGGCTGCGCCAAAAAAGAGATCGACGGGGAAACGGCTGGACGCATTTTCGACAAGATCGAAAAATTCGCCTCCTACGGCTTCAATAAATCGCACGCCGCAGCTTACGCCTATCTCTCGTATGCGACGGCTTTTTTCAAGGCGAACTATCCCGGAGAGTGGATGGCCGCTCTCATGACATGCGATAAAGACGACATTTCCAAGCTGGCTAAATTCATCGGCGAGGCAAAAGCTCTCCATATCCCTGCCCTGCCGCCCGACGTCAATTGGGCCGGCAGCGAGTTTCTCGCGACGAAAGAGGGGATCCGTTTCGCCATGTCGGGAATCAAAGGGGTCGGACAGGCCGCTGTGGATCAAATTATCGAAGAAAGGTCGAGGGGCGGACCCTACAGCAGCCTCTACGAATTCGTCCAGCGCACAGACAAAACCCGCGTCGGCAAAAAACAGATCGAGCTCCTGATTGAGGCTGGGGGTTTTGATTTCACCAGCTGGAGCCGCGACGCGATGCGCGAAAGCGTCGAGGAAATGTATGACCAGGCGTCCCGCGACCAGAAAGAAGCCTCCCTCGGCGTGCTGAACCTGTTCTCCCTGATCGAAACGCCTGAGAAACCGTTCGCCTCGCCGCCTCCGGTTCTGAAAAAATCGACACCGCAGCAGATTTTCCAGCGGGAAAAAGAGCTGCTCGGCTTCTACCTGACCGGCCATCCGATGGACGCCTACCGCAAGGTTTTGGGACGCCTTTCGTGCGTTCCGCTCCACGAGATCCACACCCTTCCCGACGGAACTGTTTTCCGGGCCGCTTTCGTCGTCGATACGGCCGCCGCGAAAATCTCCTCGAAGAGCCAGAAAAAATTCGCCATCCTCACGATCAGCGACGGGATGGAGCGGTTCGAACTTCCCATCTGGCCCGAGCTGTATGAGGAAAAGGGATTTCTTTTAAGAGAAAATCAGCTCCTTTACGCCGTCCTCCAGGTCGAGCGGAAAGAGAGCGGCCTCCAGCTCTCGTGCAAGCACCTGGACGATCTGACGGCCGTGGATGAGGCGAAAATTAAAATTTGCGATGATCTGTACGATAAGCTGAGGGCTCAGGGCGCCGCTTCGG
Organism: uncultured bacterium; assembly: GCA_964415395.1. GTDB lineage: Bacteria > Chlamydiota > Chlamydiia > Chlamydiales > SM23-39 > CAYPZU01. The sequence continues at coordinate 36,001 of CAYPZU010000006.1, read as the reverse complement.
AAGCGAAGTGGAAGAGCAAGGAGAAGCCGGTCGGAGCGGCCGCTCCCGAAAAGGAAAAAGAAGACGTCTTGAACCTTAAGCTTAAACTTGATGCGGACCGGGTTAAGCTCTCCGAAATTCTCCTTTTAAAAGAACTCTTTCGGAGCCACCCCGGAAAATCGACTGTGGAGCTTCATTTCCACACCCCTGTCCGGCGCCTTGGCGTCGTTGCGGTCGACTCCCAGTGGGGAGTCAAAGCTGATAAAGCCTTCCAGGAAAAACTGAAAGCCCTGGCTGCCAAGATGGGAGCCTCGCTCATCAGTTGACAGAATGGGCATGAACCCCCTAACCTGTTTCTTTAACATTTAGACGGCTATGAAAAAAATATTTGCTTTTCTCCTCCTCTCCTTTTCTACTTTATCCGCTCTTGAAGAGAACGAGCTGGTCTGGGACGTTCCTCAAGGTCCTTCCGTTCAGGAATATAACAGCGCTCTCCAGGACGCGATCGCTGCGCAGGATTGGTGGCTTGTCGTTGATTACGCCCAGCTCATCTCCTACAATTTTGCCTCTACTCCGTTTGCCCAGGATGCGGCGTATATCATTGGGGAAGCCTACTACAAGCTCGGGCAGCTGGAATACTCGAACGAAGCTTTCACCGCTTACCTGAACCAGGTTGCGTCTCCCCGCCATTTTGAAGAAGCGATCCATTATAAGTTCATGATTGCCGAGCAGTTCGCCAACGGCTCCAAAAAAAGGCTTTTCGGCTCCCACAAAATGCCTGCCTGGCTGCCTGCCCGCGAAGACGCTCTGAAAATCTACGACGAGGTGATCGCTGCGCTTCCCCATTCAGAAATCTGCGCCAAGGCTCTCTTGAGCAAGTCGCGGATCCAGGTCTATTTCGAAGATTTCAAGCCGGGCATCGAAACCCTCGACTTGTTGATCCGCAGATTCCCGAAAGGGGATCTCGCCGCCGAAGCTTACCTGGAAAAAGGGAAAGTCTATTCCCTTCAGTGCCAAGGGCAGAACCTCGATCCGGACATCCTCGATCTGACTGAAGTCAATCTCCGGAAATTCAAGCTCGCCTTTCCTCGCGAGCCGCGGATCGCCGAGGCGGAAAAAATTTACTCCGATATGCAGGAATCGTTCGCAGCCAACCTGTTTGAGACGGGACGCTTCTTCGAGCGGACGAAAAAAATTCCGGCATCGATCATCTACTATACCAAGGTGATCGCGAAATATCCGAACACCCAGGCAGCCCAAACGGCAAAAGAGAAGCTCGAGACCTTTCAAGCTGCCGGCAAGCTGTAAAATTGCGTGCGATGGATCCTTTTTCTGATTTTGAGCGGCTGCTCCTATCGGTGGCAGCCTGAATTCCCCGAGTCGGGGCGCCCCACAATCACTGTTCCGTTCGCGGCAGGAGATGAAGATGGGGCTTTCACCAACGAAATCGTCTATGCCATATCGGCTTCGGGCCTCGCCGATGTGCGCCGCTCGCAAGGCGACTATCGGCTTCAGGTCGCTATCGTCGACACTCGTTTCGACACCATCGGCTACCGCCGCGACAGACAGAAAATCACAGGGGAGATCAAGAAGAACCTCGTCGCGTCCGAAGGGCGCAAATCCGTTGTAATCGAAGCGACTCTCTATGAAGGGGATTCAGATCGGATCGCCTTTGGGCCCTACCGGATTTCCTCTTTTTCCGATTACGACTACGTTGATGGCGACTCGTTCCAGGATCTCACCTTCGTCGATCCATCCGGGGCGCTGGTTACGGTTCTTCCGTTTTCCCTCGGCCAGCTGGAGCCAGGCGAAGCGGCGCAGGAGGCCGCGACCCGGCCCCTCTACGCGCATCTGGCGAAAAAAATTGTCGACGCTCTATCTTCGCAATGGTAGGGAAGAGAGGTTATTTTGAAACAATTCCGCGCTGATCTCAATCAGCTGCACTTGATGCTTTCCTGGATCCGAAGCCAGCTGTCCGGTTTTCCGGATCAGACTCTTATGAAGATCGAACTGGCTTGCGAAGAGGCGATCGTCAACATCATCAGCCATGCTAAAACAGAAAGCCTTGAGATTGAAGTTCAGGTCATTCCGAAAAGCCATGCAGCGATCACGTTCGCAGATGCGGGGCCGCCTTTCAATCCCCTTGAGCAAGCAGATCCCGACCTCTCGCTCTCTTTAGAGGAGCGCCAGCCGGGAGGACTGGGTCTCTTCCTCATCCGCCAGAACATGGACGAGCTCTCCTACGCGCGAAAAGAGAACCGCAACCAGTTCACGATGATTAAGAAGGTTTGAATACCGAGAGGGAGAGAAGAATCGGTAGCTGCCAAGAAGGCGCCCTGAATTTGGGTCAGGCGCAGACGGCGCCGAAGGAGCTAAACTAAAATAGTTTAGCGATGGAGGCGGATCCCGAATTCAGTGGCTGTCCGACGTAGGAAGAGACGATTCTCCAATCTCGAGCGGTATAGTTATTGGTTTTTTTCAAATGAGGTTAGCGTCGCCTCGGTCTCCAGCATATCTACCAGATAGTGCTGCAGCACTTTAAGAACATAGCGGGGGGTGTTGTAGACGCCGCGCGTCTGGAAGACGACTTCCAGATGGATCTTCTCCGGATGGTTCAGAGCGATCATCACATACGTCATCGGCTGCTCCCCTTCCATTTTGGGAATGATCCAGACGATGAACTGCTCGTTGAAGAGCGTGACTTTCTCAACACTCTCAATGACATGGAAATACTGGGTCAAATCGTCGGGTTCGCTGTGGTCGTCCTGGAGCGCGCTAAGCAACCCCTGATCGTGGAGGAATTTAAGATCGATGGGTGTGATCCCGTCATGGGCCCATTCCGTAAGGTTCCCCATGAACTCTTTGAATGTCTCTTCGATTTGAATTGGATTCAGCATAACCCTCTCCCTTCGACTCCTGCCGTTCCCTCAATTTATCGGATTTTTTAAAGTTTGTCAAGAGGGGTTGACGAAGGCCGGTTCCTTCAGTAAGATGTTCCTCTTACCAATGGGGTTCCGTGCGCTGGATTTGTTTTTTGATCTGCATTTCCTCAACTCTTGCGGGAAAGCCTCTCGATGTCGACGTGAGCGCCCGCTCGGCGATTCTGATGAACGCCGATTCGGGAGCTATCCTCTTTGAAAAGCACGCTCACGTTCCCTCTTTCCCTGCGAGCACAACCAAAATCGCCACTGCGCTTTTCATTCTCGATCATAAAAAGCCTTCTCTCGACACGATGGTGACCGTTTCTGCGGAATGCCTGAAACTCAAAGACTTGAAAAATCCGTTGGCCTGTCCTTCCCATTGGCAGGAAATCGACGGCACGAAGATGGGCCTTGTCCGCGGCGAGATTCTTTCCCTCGAATCGCTTCTCCACGGCCTGATGCTCGTTTCCGGAAACGATGCGGCGAACGTGCTGGGGGAGTCTCTTTCTGGCTCTGTGCCGAATTTCATCGACGAGATGAATGAATATGTCCGCTCCTTGGGATGCCAGAATACCTGTTTTAAAAACCCGCACGGCCTCCATCATCCGGAACACCGGACGACTGCCTACGACATCTGCCTCATCACGAAAAGGGCGTTGAAAATCCCCAAATTCCGGGAAATCGTCTCGAAAATTTCCTACATGAAGCCAAAGTCGAACAAACAGCCTCTAACCGAAATCAAGCAGCACAATCCGCTGGTCAAGGAAGGGAAGCATTACTACCCGAAAGCGATCGGTGTGAAGACAGGATTTCATTCCGCGGCCGGAAATTGCCTCGTCGCTGCTGCGGAACATGAAGGGAGGACGCTGATCGCTGTCGCCTTCGGATGCGAGAAGCGGCACGCGCGCTATGAAGATGCGGTTCGTCTTTTCGAAACTGCGTTCGCGGAAAAAAAAGAGCGGAAACGCTTTCTTGGGCCGGAACAGATCTTTAGCCACGATGTCGCTGGATCGAAAATCCCGCTGCGGGCGGCGCTCGCTCAAGAGATCGCTATCGAATATTACCCTGCGGAAGAGCCTTCCTGCAAGGCGTTCATTCACTGGGAAATGCCGAAACTCCCTATCCGGAAAGGGCAGAAAGTCGGAGAAATAAGGCTTCTTGATCAGGAAGGAAAATTATTGCAGAAGCAGGATTTGGCCTCCCTTCAGGAAGTGAAAGGAACCTTCTTCTTTGTGCTCAAAGAGAAATTCAACGAGATATTCCGTTAGTCAGATACTGGTGCAGGGAAACCCATTCTTCAAGGGAGAGATCTTCCGGCCGCGCGAGGGGATTTGCGCCGAAAGAGCAGAGCGCGGCTCTGATTTTTTCGATTGGATAGAGCTTCTGGATCGAGGTAGTCACCATTTTTCTTCTTTGCTGGAACGCCTGGCGTACAAGCGAAAAGAATGAGGACGGCTCCACGTCAGGCTTTTTGCGGAAGTCGAGCCGGATCACGGCTGAATCAACTTTTGGCCGAGGGTAGAAGCAGCCTGGCGGAACGATGAACGGGCGGCCGATGGCGGCATGGAACTGGAGGAAGACGGTGAGGGAGCCGAACTGTTTCGATCCGGAAGAGGCGGCCATCCGGTCGGCCACTTCTTTCTGCACCATCAAAGTCAGCGATGTGAACTGAGAGGAATGGGCGCAGATTTTTTCCAGGATCGGGGCCGTGATATGGTAAGGGAGATTTGCCGCCACTTTCAGAGACGGGGGGAGCCGCCTTAAATCGAATTTGAGAAAGTCAGCTTCAAACACTTGCAGCCGTTCATCGGGAGTCTGGAGCCGGGAAAGCTCATTAGCGAAGAGCGTGTCCATTTCTACGGCATAGACTCTGGCTCCTGCGTTCAGGAGGGCTGTTGTCAAGGCGCCGGGTCCGGGTCCGATTTCAAGGACCGCATCGCCCGGCTGGATCGCGGCGGTCTCGACGATTTTCTTCAGGATATTCGGATCGACGAGAAAATTCTGGGAAAGGCTTTTTTTGGGGCGCGCCTCATGTTCCTTCAGAAAAGGGATCAGTTCCGAGAGGATCATTGCAGGGAGAAGGGGTGGAGGTCGTCGGGCACAGTCTCTTTCAGGTGCGCCGTATCGAACCCATATTTGTTCCGGAGCTTTTCGATATAGCGCTGCGATTCGCGGGACATCGATTTTTGCATCAGATCATTCCGGAGCTGGCCCGCCATCGTTTCAAAGGCTGGGGCCGGATAGTCCATCTTTTGGGAGAGGTAGAAGATCCGGTAGATCGATTTCTTGTCAGTCCGGCTCTTTTGGAACACCGGTTTGCTGTAGTCTCCCAGCTGGAGCGAGCCGAGGGCCAAACGGTGAGCGTCCGACAGGTCTTTGTCGGCTGCAACGAACTCGTTCGAAACCTGGATCGAAGCGGCGTCCGATTCAAACTGCTTCAGGTCGTTCGCGGCCGTTTCGGGACTTTGGTTCGACTGTTTCAAAAAGTCATAGACGCTGTTTGCGATCGAATCGTCGGCCAGGTCGGTCCGGATTGAGACGACGCGGTAGGTCCACTCCTGATAAGAGGGATTCTCTTTCAGGTAGAGGCGATAGGCTTGCCGGATGTCCTGAGGGGTGATGCTCTGCATCGCCCGCGACTGGACGAACCACCAGCTCATACGCCGTACGATCATCTCGTTCTTCACCATTTTCCAGGTTTCGTCGTAGGTGAGGCCGATCTTATCGAGCGTTTTCATCACATTCGGGCCGAACCGCTCTTCCATCTCTTCGCGCACTTCGCCGTCGGTCAGTTTGATCTCTCTTTCGAGGGCGTCTGCGATGATCAGTTCATTGTCGATCATCTCCATGAGAACGTGGCGCCAGCTTACCTCGTAGAACTGAAAGCGGGCCTGGTTCGAGTCGGACAGATTTGGATAATTTTGATGGAAGAGCATATCCATCTTCTTCTTTACGTCCATCATCGAAATCGTTTTGCCGTTGGCTTTAGCCAAAATCGCGTTTTGGAACGAGATTTTGGGCTCTGCCGAAAAATCGATCGAAGAGGGGATTTCGATGGCGAGGAGAGGAGCGCAGGAGAGAAGAAGAAAGATCATTTTATGCATGTTCCGCCGGTGGTAAAGTGGTGTTGATGGTATCTGACCCTTTCTTTTTTTTGAAGACGGCAGCGAAAAAGCCATCTGCGCCCCCTTCTTCCGGAAGCAGGAACAGAGGATCTCCGATCATCTCGAGTGAATGCGCAGCGAGGAAATATTCGGCCTGCCGCTGGTTTTCCTCAGGCAGAAGGCTGCAGGTGGCATACACGAGCCTTCCGCCCGGTTTTAAAAACTGGAGAGCTTCTTTAACGATCTCTCTTTGGAGGGCGGTCAGCCGATCGAGCATCGCTCCATCGATTTTCCACTTTGCGTCTGGATTTCTGCGGAGCGTCCCGGTCCCGCTGCAAGGTACGTCAGCCAACACCCAGTCGCATTTTTGAGCGAGCGCTTTGAATTGAGGGTGGCCTGGTTCAAGGCACTGGGCGTTTTGGATGCCCGCCCGCTTCAGGCGCTGGCGCGCTTCCTGGAGCGCTCGGACGCGGACGTCGTGGAGATAAATTTGCCCTCTTCCCTTCATTTGCGGGGCGAAGGCGAGCGTTTTACCGCCGGAGCCGCTGCAATAATCTACAATCAGATCCCCCGGTTTCGCCTGCACGAGGCTGGCCACTCGCTGGCTTCCCTCGTCCTGCACCTCGAAAAACCCCGCCTTGAATTCGGGCAGAGAGAACAGGGGCTCCCGTTTTTTCAGCTGAATTCCGGCTTCCGCGTCTTTGCAGGGGAACGCTTCAAATTTTTCCTGGAAAATTTTGAGGAGCTCTTCCCGCGTAGTTTTGATCAGATTGGCGCGGACGGTAGTCGGCGCAGGGGTGTTGAGAACGCGGCAGATCGATCTGGCCTGGTCGATCCCGTAGGCATCTTTCAGGCGGCCGTAAAGAAATTCGTTCACTCCGAGGCGGGCGGGCTCGGGGATCGAAGGGTCGTTCAGGCAAAGTTCGAAGGAGAGGGATCTGTAGCGCGACAGGCGCGAAAGCGGGTCTCCGGAAGGGCAGAAATAGTCGATCAGCGACTTCCATCGGACCATTCCGTAGAGGGTTTCGCCGATCATCCGCCGGTCATGGGCTCCGATGCTCCTGTGATTTTTCAAATAATCGCTAAGCGCCAAGTCCAGAGGCTTTGAGGAGCCTTCAAACAGGCTGAGGAACTCTAAAATGTGATAATCTCTAAATGGAACTTTCATGGGTTTGCTATTTTACCGATTCTGCGACTGCCATGCTAGAAAAATATACTCCGTTTTGACATCTTAGAGGGGACTTGATCAGTCGAGGATATCTATGAAATTCATCCGCACTTTCTCCACCGTGCTGGCCCGTTTTTTCCTGAGCGCCGTATTTCTGGCTGGAGCCGTCAGTAAACTTTTTCATTGGCACGAGTCGGAAAAGATGCTGATGAATACTCTCTGCGACTGGCAGGCGAGCCTCGGTTTTTACGAGACCGCCCAGAACTGCCTTGCGATGGTCACTCCCTGGACCCCGCTTCTGCTCATCGCCGCAACCCTTTTTGAAATGGTCGGCGGGCTTTTGCTTTTGCTCGGAATGAAAGAAAAACTCGGAGCAACCCTTCTGATCCTCTTTCTGATTCCAGCCACCCTTGTTATGCACGCCTTCTGGCTTCATGAAGGGGGCGTCCGGGAATTGCAGACGATCATGTTCCTTAAAAACCTCGCTATTTTGGGGGGATTGTTCATGGTCCTTCTCCACGGGGCCCAAGCCAAATCCGGGGGCGACAGCTCTTTTTCATCGATGAACCTGGGCTGAAATGGTTTTTTGGATCTCTCTGATTTTAAGCTTCCTGATCACCGCCTTCGGGCAGCCCGCCTGGGTCTCCGGCCTGGGAGCCGTCTCGGCCTGCGTCGGTTTCGCCCTTTTTTGGAAAGCTATGCTCTGCCTGTCCAGGCCTAGAGACCGGTTTCTCCTCTCTTTCTGCTGGTTCGCCCTGGTTCAGGCGGTTCATCTTTCCTGGATGACATCCACCTCTTATATGGGGATGATGATCTTCGGAGTCTATCTGATGCTTTTGGCCGGGCTGGGTTTGCAATTCGCCCTTCTTTCGGCGTTTGTAAAGCCTGGCGAACCCCTCAATTTCCGAAAAATCGCGGCTGCTGCCGGATTTTGGGTCTTCATGGAATGGATCCGACTCTATTTTCTTTCAGGTTTTACGTGGAATCCGACGGGGCTTTCGTTGGCTGGCTCCGAATATTCGCTGCAGTTTGCCGCCCTTTTGGGAGTTTACGGTCTCTCCTTCTGGGTGATCCTTGTCAACCTGACCGCGCTGAAAGCCTATCTTGAGAAATCGAAAAAAATAGCGCTGATTTGGGGGAGCTTGGCTCTTTTCCCTTATCTGTTCGGCATCTTCCATATCCAGTTCACTCCTCCTGCGTCGGCAAAAATCCTCTCCGCCGCTCTCGTTCAAACAGCCCTTTTCCCTGAGCAGAAAGATTACGACAATCGAAAACCCGACCGGTTCATCCTTCCGCTGGATCAGTGGGATAGGATCCTCTCCCAGCTTGAACGGGAGAGCAAGCTCGATTTGATCGTTCTGCCTGAGGCGTCGCTGCCTTACGGCGCCTACAGGAAGTTGTATCCGTATCAGACGGCGAGGCTGTTCTGGATCCGGCATTTTGGAATAGAATCTGTCTCCTCTCTCCCTCCATTAGAGGCGCCGTACGCGGAAGCGGTTGAGGAGATGGGGATGACGAAATGGAATGTCAACAACCTGTATCTCGTCCAAGCGCTTTCCAACCAATTTAACGCCCACGTTCTGGCCGGTCTGGACGCAGAAGATCCCGGCACCCGACTCAGATATAATGCAGTGTTCCATTTCCGGCCCGAGCAAGAGAATCCCGAAAGGTATGAAAAACGGGTTCTCGTTCCCGTCGGAGAATACGTCCCTTTCAAAAATTTCCGCTTTATCGCCCGTTTTCTGGCAGAGAATTACGGAGTCACCGATTCCTTCCAGCAGGGAGATCAGATCAAGGTATTCCAAGGGCCTCTGCCAATCGGCGTATCGATTTGCGTCGAAGAACTGTATACCGGGCTGATGCGCGATCTGCGCAAAACCGGGGCGGAGCTGTTTGTCAACGTTTCGAACGATATCTGGTTCCCCGAGTCGCGGCTGCCTCTCCAGCATTTCCATCACGCCCGGGTCAGAGCAGTGGAAAACGGCGTCTGCACTCTCCGCTCCTGCAATTCGGGGATCACAGGCTCAATCGACCGTTTCGGCCGCCCTGGAGCGCTGCTGGCCCCTTCGGAGGAGTCTGCCGGAGCTCTCCATTTGTCGATTTTAGCTGAGTCCCACAAAACCCTTTACACCTGGTGGGGAGACGCCGCTATTCTGGCTCTCAGCGGCGGATCGGTTCTCTGCTTCCTGTCGACACGGAAGAAAAAGTTGCCCTAAATGGGCGCGCTCCGTTAAGTTTTTAGCAAGTAACCATCTATCCGCGAAGGATTGATCTTTTTCCGCTCATTTGAGGTACGAATTGACCCTTCCCGACTCTGCCGAGATGCAGAAAACTCTGCTGCGCGAAGCCGCTCTTTCCGGATTGGGACTTTTCACCGGGGAAAAGGTGAAATTACGGATTCTCCCTGCCCCAGCTGGAACAGGCATTCTCTTCCGCCGGACGGATCTCCCCGGTTCCCCTGAAATTCCTGCCCGGCTAGACAATGTTAGAGAAGCGCCCCGCTGCACCCGCCTCGCAACTGAAAAGGCGAGCGTCCTCATGGTCGAGCACCTCCTTTCCGCTCTTTATTCCTATGGCGTAGACAACGCGGCGATTGAAGTCGAGGGGCCGGAAATTCCCGCAGGCGATGGAAGCGCGCGCGTCTTCGTCGACCTCATCGAGCAGAGCGGTTTGAAATCGCTCGAGTTTCCCAAGGCATCCATCCGTGTCGCCCAGCCTCTTTACTGGTCTGAAGGAGATGTCCATCTCATTGCTCTTCCCTGCCCGGACTTCCGGCTGAGCTATACCATGCATTACCCCCAGTCTCCGCTTCTGCGCTCGCAATACTATGCCTTCTCAATGAATCCCGACCGCTACAAATCGGAGATCGCTCCCTGCCGCACTTTCTCTCTCTACGAAGAGATTGTTCCGCTGATTGAAAAAGGGCTCATTAAGGGGGGAGGGCTCGAAAACGCCCTCGTGATCAAAGGCGGTGAAATCCTGAATCCCGAAGGAGCCCGCTTCCCCGATGAAATGGTGCGCCATAAAGTTCTCGATTTGATCGGAGACCTCTCTCTCATCGGAGCTCCGCTTTGCGCGCATATCATTGCCGTTAGATCGGGCCACTCAAGTAACGTAGCGTTCGCAAAAACGCTCGCAAAATCCTGTAAATTGGAAGGATGTTAATGGGAGAACAAAAAACGGATCGTTCCTTCATACTCAGCGCCAAGCAGATCGAAAAAATTCTGCCCCACCGCTATCCTTTCCTTCTCGTCGATCGGATCGTCCATCTGAATCTGGAAGAGAATGAGATCATCGGGATCAAAAATGTGACCGTAAATGAACCCTTTTTCCAGGGCCATTTTCCAGGCGTCCCTATTATGCCTGGCGTTTTGCTTTTGGAGGCATTGGCTCAGACCGGAGGAATTCTGGTCCACCAAAAGGGCTATGACAAGAAAATAGCAGTCCTATTAAACGTGGCGAATGCAAAATTCCGCAAGCCGGTAACTCCTGGGGACGTCCTGATGCTGCATGCAAAAGGGATCCATATCAGCGGAAACGGCGGAAAAATCAAGGCGAAAGCCATGATCGGCGAACTGCTGGCTGTAGAAACGGAACTGAGCTTCGCTCTAGTAGATAAAGACCAATTGTAACGAATAAAATCGGATTTTCATGTCTAATATACATCCTCTAGCAGTTGTAGAGTCAGGCGCCCAAATCGGAAAAAACGTCACAGTCGAACCCTTTGCTGTCGTGAAAAAGACAGTGACGCTCGGAGACAACGTCGTGATTAAATCCCATGCCTACATCGACGGGAATACGACGATCGGCGATGGGACCGTGATCTGGCCGGGCGCAAGCATAGGAACCAAAACCCAGGATCTCAAATTCCGCGGGGAGAAAACGTTTGTTACAATCGGGAAAAGATGCGAAATCCGGGAGTTCGTCACCGTCAATTCTTCCTGTCAGGAAAACTCCACGGTCAAGATCGGCGATGATTGCCTCATCATGGCTTACTGCCACGTCGCTCACAACTGCGAAATCGGCAACCGCGTCGTGATGTCGAACAGCGCCATGCTCGCTGGGCACGTCATCGTAGAAGATTGCGCCATCATCGGCGGGATGACGCCGGTCCACCAATGGTCCCGCATCGGCTGCTATGCCATGGTCGGAGGATTTAGCCGCGTTCCCCGCGACATTCCTCCCTATACCGTTGGCGGAGGGTTTCCTTATAAATTCGGCGGAATCAATATCATCGGCCTCAAAAGGCATAAATTCCCCCTCGAAGTGCGTATCGCTCTCAGCAAAGCCTTCAAAATCACCTATCGCTCCGGACACCGTCTCGACGAGGCGATCGCCCAGATCGAAGGCGAAATCGAACAGCATAAAGAGGTTCGCCACTGGATTGATTTTTGCCGCGCTTCCAAGCGGGGGCTCATCGGACTTGAAGGGATCACCAGAGGAGTCTCCTCCGAGGGTGAATCCGAAGAACAGTATTTCGAAGAGTGAAAATCGTTTTTTTCGGCACCCCATCGTTCGCTGCGGAAATCCTCGCTTATCTCCTTGATAACAGCGTCGCGATCGCTGCTGTAGTCACACAGCCTGATAGGCCGAAAGGCAGATCGCTCCAGATGGCTCCGTCTCCAGTCAAAGCCCTGGTTCAGGACCGCGCTCCATCCCTCCCTCTTTTCCAGCCTGAAAAATCTTCGAACGAAGAGTTTCTTTCCCGAATAGCCGAATTGAAAGCCGATCTCTACGTCGTCGTCGCATTCGGCCAGATTCTCCCTCAGAAACTCCTCGACATCCCGCCGCTCGGATGCATCAACGTCCATACCAGCCTGCTTCCCAAATACCGCGGGGCCGCGCCCATCCAAAGAGCTCTATTCAACGGCGATGCCGAAACCGGCGTCTCGATCCAGAAAATGGTTCGTCAGCTCGACGCGGGAGATGTCGTCGCCGTCGAGAAGCTGGAAATTCCTCTCGAGATGACGTATGGAGAGCTCGAAGTGAAACTTTGTTCGCTCGCTAAGCCGCTCCTGATCAAAGTCCTCGATTTATACAAAAAAGGAATCCCTGCTGGAACCCCCCAAGATCCCGCTCAGGTGACCTATGCCGCAAAAGTCGAGCTGGAAGAAGGGGAGATTCATTGGGAGCGCCCCGCCTTCGAAATCCACAATCTCGTCCGCGCCTTCTCCCCGCGGCCGGGCGCCTGGTGCTGGGCGCAGAGCAAAAGATTGAAAATCCTCCGCTCCCGGCCTCATTCCTCTCCTCAGGGCCGTCCAGGAGAAATCCTCTCTTTAAAAGACGCTCTGATTGGCTGCGGCGAGGGGGCGCTCGAACTCCTTCAGGTTCAGCCGGAAGGGAAAAAACCGATGAGCGGAGCCGATTGGCTCCGGGGTCAAAAGTTTCCTGCAAATTCTTTAGTTTAATTTTTATTTTAAAAAAATGTCTTCCGTTGGTTTGTATAATTAGTGAGTGTATTATTAAATCGCAAAAATAAGAGGTTAATATGGCAACAACAGTAATTCGACCAGATCAATTGCAGCCGAATCCGAACGTCGGCCGCACCCCCTACCAACACGCAGCTGAATACACGGCTAGCGGCGCTGGCGCATTCCAAACTCTTCGGCTCTGCCAAAGAACCGCTAAAATCGCAAACGAAGTCCGCCATCTTTCTGGCCAGGGATATTCTCCTGTCCTTTCCGATATCGACTCGAAATGCTTTGCTGGATGGGCGATTATGGGCGTGCCCCGCCTTGTCGGGATGAGCGGCAGCGTAGCCAAAACGGTTGCTGATGCGTCGAAGCCTTCCCAAGTGCCTGGCGAAAAGCAGCGGAAGATTGAAAAAGCCATCCGCGATACGACGGAAATGGGATCTCTCGTAGGCCACCTCGCCAACTACGTCGCAAGAACAAAGGTGTTCGCCCCAGTTGCAAATACCCTCGATCTGATTTCGGACACAACCGACCTCAAAATCGCAGCAACCGATCTCAGCTGCGCAGTCAAGATGGCCAAGCAGGCTGATAGAGAAGAAGCCGTAGCGCAGGTAAAGAAAAACGTTCAGCAAACGAAGACTCATGCAATGATCCGAGTGGCAAAAGCCGTCTGCGCCGTCATAAGCGGGATTTTGGGCGTCTCTCTGATGCTTCTGGGCGGACCGATCGTCCCTGCAATCATCCTCATCGGTCTTTCATTGGCCTCTACAGTCCTCTCGATCTACGCCCACTTCTACAAGGAAACGCGGCCATTCAAGATGATCGATTTCTTTGAGAATCGCCAGGTGCGCCAACTCCCGGCGCATGCCTAAGGCATATTTTTGCAAGCGGCAGGAAACTGCCGCTTCGCATATTCCTGCAAAAAATATTCTTAAGCTCTTCTTTACTTAAAACACAACGATTCCTATCATCTTGCGCTTCCATAAAAAAACGGAATTCCAGGAGGAATATGGGAATCGGTGCAAACGCAATTGCATTCGCTAACGTAAACGGGCTTCGAATCAACGTATTTGCAAACGCAAAACGGAATGTAGATGATGGGAGCCGAAAAAAAACGCTCGGGGAAAGAGTTATAGAATATAACGGAACCGCTAACGGCGCATTCCGCGTTTTCCAATTGATCGAAAGAACGTTGAAAGCAGTGATCGTCGTATTGAAGAAAATGGGCAACGCTTTCCATGTTCCCTGCCAAAAATTCGCCGACAAGTGCATGACCGCTTGGACGATGCTCACCATCCCACGCCTCTTCGAAGTGACGCGCAACATGAGACAATCGTGGGCAAACCTCAAAAAACAGGACCAGCCCGGCGCAATTCCTGGCGCATTCCAGAGAAAAGCTGTCGACGCGGCGAAAAACACATTCGACGCTTCGGCTGCCTATCTCTACGCGGCATCGTTGGCCACGGGCAGCATCGCGTTGAAAAACGCCGGCGACGTGCCAGACCTTGCGAACAACATGCTGGACGCTAGACAGCGCGCCCAAGACTATATGCTCGCCCGCAAGACGGCGCAAGCCGCCGCTGCTGAAGGCGTAGCCCCACGGGTCCAAAGAGCTCTCGGCTATACCCAGACCTACTCATTCATTACGCTCATGAAAGCTGTCTGCTCCGTCGCCAGCGGCGCTTTAGGGCTTTCTCTCCTCGCCTTCGGCGGCCCAGTTCTGCCTGCTCTGGCATTGATCACCGTTTCTCTGGCAAGCACGGTTCTCTCGATCTTGGGAAGCTTCTACAAAGATGGCAGCCCATACGAAATGATCGATTTCTTCAAAACCCGGCATGTCCAGCAGGTAGCTGCTCCAGTCGTGTAATTAAATTTTTAGGAGCGCCAGACTCTCTGGCGCTCTATTGCAAAATGAATAAAAACCTCACATCATCCGAATGGTTCCTGGCGGCCTCTCTTCTCGCCATCATGGCATCCCTTGCCGCAATCGCTAAAATCAATTCAGGCAAAGCATTTTCTCGAATAGAGGCTTATGAAGCCAAGCAGCCGAAAACCGTTATGGTATCCGTAAGGGGAGCTGTGGCAAAACCCGGGCCCTATCCGATGGAACTCGGTTCTTCTCTTATAGAAACGGCTCGCAAAGCGAAGCCGAATCGGTTCGCTGATTTACAAAACCTCGCATTGGAAAAAACCGCTGAAGGAACGTTAGTTCTTGATATTCAAGAACTTAAAGAAATTGAAATCATGATTTCCGGCTCCGTTCAAAATCCCGGACCTGTACGGCTCCCGGCGGGATCCAGGCTTTGCGATCTGAAATCAAAAATTCAGTGCAGCGAACAAGCGGATCGCGCCTTTTTGAAGCGCCGCCGCCTTTTAAAAGGCGGCGAAATTGTGGAAATTCCTCAGGCCGAATCAAATAACGGTTGAGGAGAATCCGGCCTCTCTATATGATCCTACAGCATATTAAATTTCGTTCATGCGAACGAATCCAGTTCACGCAAGCCACCCCAGGCGGAAGGCCTGAGGGTTAAGCGCGGTCGAGAGCAGTATCGCTCTCTCGAGCAAAGAATTAGGTTGAGCCAAATAGGCTCGTTTTGCTAATCTCTTTGCTTGCTCAAATCCAATCTTTGCAAGATTGGTTTGTCTGCGTAAAACCCTCTCTTACCTTGAGGCGTTTTGCGGATCTGAAAGAAATTCTGAGATGGAAAAGGAAAACCTATGTCGCTGACATTGATTGGCCAGAAAAAAGGTATGGCGCAGGTCTTCGATCAAGATGGAAAACTGGTAGTCTGTACGGTCATTTTGGCTGAGCCGAATACGATTCTTCAGATTAAGCGCAAAGAGACGCACGGCTACAATGGCGTTCAGGTCGCTGGCGTGCCGATGACCAAAGCCCAAGCTGACCGCGCGAAGAAACCGATAAAAGGGCATTTTGCAAAATGCCAAGCCGAACCCTGCCGCGTCATCCGCGAATCCCGGATTGACGACGTAGACCAATATCAAGTGGGCCAAAAGCTCGACGCAAGTATCTTCGCCGACGCGAAATTCGTCGATGTCGAAGGGGTCTCGAAAGGGAAAGGATACCAAGGGGTGATGAAGCTCTTTAATATGGCCGGCGGCCCTGGCGCCCACGGCTCTGGCTTCCACCGCCATATGGGATCGACTGGAATGAGATCGACGCCCGGCCGCTGCTTCCCGAACGGGAAGAGAGCGTCCCGCATGGGCGGAGACCGCCAGACGGTGCAGAACCTGAGGGTTGTCGCTGTCAAAGGAAATATCCTCCTTGTAGAAGGAGCCGTCCCTGGATCGCGCAGCGGCGTTGTCTACATCAGAAAAGCGAAGAAGAAGGGGTAAGGACGTGGCTACACTCAAGAAATATGATTTGACCGGAAAAGAAGTCGGGACTGTACAGGTCGACGATTCTCTTCTCGAAGCAAAAGCGCATCCGCAGTCTGTTAAAGACTACATTGTCGCTCTCCGTAAAAATGCCCGTCAATGGTCTGCCTCTACGAAGAGAAGAAACGAAATCAACCGCACAGGACGCAAGCCTCACCCTCAAAAAGGGCAAGGCCGTTCCCGTCAAGGGGACCTCGCTGCTCCTCAATATAAGGGCGGCGGTATCGTCTTCGGTCCAAAGCCGAAATTCGACATCCATGTCCGGATCAACAAGAAAGAGCGCCGAGCTGCTATCCGCTCGATCATCGCTGAGAAAATCAAGGCGAATCAGGTGCATGTTCTTCACAAAGTAGATATGAAGCACCCAAAGACAGCTCGCATGGCGGAATTCTTCGATAAACTCGAAGTGACGAAACGCCGCATTCTCGTCCTGGGTGAAAGCAATGCTGCTGCCGGCGAGATGAAGAGTCCGAATGAAAATTTGGTAAAGAGCCTCCGCAATATTCCGAAAAAGGAATATTCGATGGTTCCTCAGATCAACGGATATGAATTAGCCCGCTGCCAAGACCTCGTAGTCCTGGATTCTGCGATGGATGAATTTCTTTCGATTTTAGGTGCATCATGAATCCCTATGACATCATTAAGAGCCGGAGAATTACAGAGAAAAGCCGGGTTCTGGAAAATCTGCAGCATGCCAAGAGCAATAAGAGCGTAAGCCGCTGCAATACTCCAAAAGTAGTGTTCAACGTAGATGCGAAAGCCAACAAGCCGCAAATTGCTTGGGCTCTCGAGCAAATCTACGCAGATAAGAAAATTAAAGTGCTCGCTGTCAATACGATCAATATTGGGTCGAAAAAGAGACGCGTCAGAGGCTTTTTAGGCAATACATCTGCCTACAAAAAAGCGGTTGTGACTCTGCGCCCAGGCGATAGCATCGACGAGCAAGTGTGAGGAATACAGTATGCCGAAATTTTTCCGACCCACGACTCCGGGACAGAGAAAGTTAGTTCTGCCAAAGCTTTTGGAGCTCTCTCCAAGCGAAAAGCCGGCGCCTAAATCGCTTTTAATAGCGAAAAGACGCACCAATGGTCGCAACCACAGCGGCCACATCACCTGCCGACATAAAGGCGGAGCCCACAAGCGGATGTTCAGGCTGATCGACTTCAAGAGAGACAAGGAAAACATTCCTGCAACCGTAGCGTCTGTTGACTACGATCCAAACCGGTCTGCTCTGATCGCTCTTCTGAATTATCGCGATGGAGAGAAGCGTTATATTTTGGCGCCGCAAGGAATCAAAGTAGGGGATGTCGTTTCAACGAGCGACGAGCCTCCTTTTAAGATCGGATGCTGCATGAAGCTGAAGTTCATGCCGTTTGGTTCGGTCGTGCATAATATTGAGCTTCGTCCAGGCAAAGGCGGCCAATTGGTTCGTTCAGCTGGATTGTCGGCTCAAATTCTCGGCCGCAGCAACGGATACGCGTCTGTGCGCTTTCCATCAGGCGAAGTGCGCTTGATCAATGAAGAGTGCCGGGCAACGTTTGGCGCCGTGTCGAATGCCGAGCACAACCTCAGAGTGATTGGAAAAGCGGGACGTTCGCGCTGGATGGGGATTAGACCCACTGTCCGCGGCGTTGCGATGAACCCAGTCGACCACCCGCACGGGGGCGGCGAGGGAAGAGGTAAAGGAAATCACCCTCAAACGCCTTGGGCCCAATTTACGAAGGGGTTCCGTACGCGTTCGAATAAGAAAACCCGTAAATGGATTGTAAAAGAGCGAAGGTAGTTGCATGGGAAGATCACTGAAAAAAGGGCCTTTTGTCGACCACCACTTGATGGCAAAAGTCGATAAAAACATCAAAGAAGGTTCCAAAAAGGTCATCAAAACGTGGTCCCGCAGATCTATGATCATCCCTGAGATGGTCGGACACACGTTTGACGTCTATAACGGGAAAAAGTTCATCTCAGTCTATGTGTCTGAGAATATGGTAGGCCACCGGCTGGGCGAGTTTTCGCCAACCCGGACATTTAAAGGACACCCAAAGAAAACGGCTGCGGCCGCAGCTGCGCCAGCGGCAGGGGGATAATCAATGCAATTTGCTAGAGCGGTAACAAAATACGTTAGAATCTCTCCCCGGAAGGCCCGCTATGCGGCAGACCTGATCCGCGGGATGAGCGTCGAAAAGGCTAGCCTGCAGCTGATTTACTCCAAGCTGAGAGGCGGAAGGCTGATCAAGAAGACATTGGACAGTGCGGTAGCGAATGCGGAAACGCAGCTCGATGCGCGCCGGGAATCGTTAAAAGTGCATGAAGTGCGCGTCGATCCAGGTCCCATTCTCCGCCGAGCGAAAGCCCGCAGCAGAGGTTCATCCGTACCTGTTAACAAGCGGACGAGCCACTTTACGATTGTTCTAACAACAGAGACTCCATAGAGGAAAGAGAGACATAAACTATGGGACAAAAAGTATCGCCAACTGGATTTCGCCTTGTAGTACGCAAGAAGTGGACCTCCAATTGGTTTGCGAATAAACAAGAATTTGGAGCTCTGATCGGTGAAGATCGGAAGATCCGTAAACTTTTGCTCACAAAGCCTGCTTGCCAAGGCGCATCCAAGTTTCAGATCAAACGGATGAGCGGCAAAATTGAAGTGACCATCATGACGGCAAGGCCCGGACTGGTGATCGGCAAAAAAGGCGCTGAAATCGATGTTCTCAAAAATGAACTGAGACATCTGACGGGCAAAGAAGTTTGGATCGAAGTTGAAGAAATCAAACGCCCCGATCTCGATGCGAAACTTGTCGCTGACGGGATTGCCAAGCAGCTCGAGCGCAGGATTCCTTTCAGACGCATTCTGAAGAAAGCGATGCAGACGACTATGGACGCAGGCGCGGCGGGGATTAAAGTTCAGGTTTCCGGCCGTATCGGCGGAGCCGAAATCGCCCGCGTCGAGTGGTATAAAGAAGGGCGCATCCCTCTCCATACGCTGAGAGCTGATATTGATTACGCTCATGGGAGAGCTGAGACGACTTATGGTTCGATCGGCGTCAAAGTGTGGATCAATAAAGGCGATGCAGCTGTTGTCCCAATGAAACCTGCACAACAGGCAGGGGGCTAATCATGGCTACAGGACCTAAGAGAACGAAGTACCGCAAGCAGCAAAAAGGTAAGCTGACAGGTCTTGCAAAAGGCGGGGCCTACGTTGAGTTCGGCGATTTCGGGATGCAATCTCTCGATCGTTGCTGGCTTACAGCGCAGCAGATTGAAGCGTGCCGCGTTACGATTTCCAGAACCTTCAGCCGAAAAGGCCAAGTGTGGATCCGCGTATTCCCTGACAAGCCGGTTTCCAAAAAGCCAGCTGAAACGAGAATGGGTACTGGTAAGGGCGCTCCAGATCATTATGTAGCGACTGTACGACCAGGCCGGATTCTCTTCGAAGTCGGCGGCGTCACAAGAGAAGAAGCGCAGGAAGCGCTTCGTCTTGCAGCGGCTAAATTGCCGATCCGGACTAAGTTTGTCGACCGATTGGAGAGAGTGTAAACATGGCTAAGAAGAAGAATAAAACCGAATTGAAAGAACAGTCGGTCGTTGAATTGAATGCGCAGCTGAGAGATCTCGACAGGGAAATTTTCCAGTTGAGAAATGAGCTCTCGATCCAAAGAAAATTGGAGAAACCGCACTTGCTTAAAGAGAAGCGGAAGAATAAAGCGCGGATACTCACAATTTTGACACAGAAACAAGAGAGGATCGCATGAGCGCAGAGACTCGCGGAAGAAGAAAAGAAAATATCGGCGTAGTCATCTCTAACAAAATGGAGAAGACGGTAGCGGTACAAGTATCCCGCAAGATGAGACATCCGAAATACGGTAAAGTCATCGAGCGGTCCAAGAAATATTACGCACATGACGAATCGAATGCTCTCTCTGTAGGTCAGAAAGTCCGCATTATGGAAACAAGACCCCTGTCCAAGCTGAAGAGATGGCGAGTGGTCGAAGTACTTTAACGCGAAAGGCTGGAAATAGAATATGATTCAACAAGAAACTGATCTTGAAGTAGCAGACAACACGGGTGCCAAGCGCGTCCGCTGTTTTAAAGTGCTCGGCGGAACGCGGAAACGATATGCGCGGGTAGGGGACATCATCGTTTGCTCGATCAAAGAAGCAGACCCTAAAGGCGCAGTGAAGAAAGGGGAAGTGGTCAAAGCGGTCGTAGTCCGCACGAAAGGCTATATCAGAAGGCCTGATGGATCGCTGCTCCGTTTCTATGACAATAGCTGTGTTATCATCGATGATAAGAATAACCCAAAGGGAACTCGTATCTTTGGACCGATCGCACGCGAAGTTCGCGATGGCGGGTTTGTAAAGATCAGCTCTTTAGCTCCTGAGGTAATTTAATATGAGCAAATGGATTCGTAGAGGCGACCGAGTTGTCGTCATTGCAGGAAACGACAAAGGAAAAAGCGGCGAAGTCCTGTCCCGCACTGAAGAGCGAGTGATCGTCCAAGGGGTCAACGTCCGCAAGAAACACATGCGCAGAACCCAGCAAACGCAGGGCGGTAGAATCGTTGAAATGGAGATGCCTATCCACATTTCGAACGTTCAAGTATGCGATAAAGACGGAAAGCCTTATAAATTAAGCGTTAAACAAGAAAAGAATGGGAAACGGGAACTGGTCTCCACGGCCGGTGGAAAAGAAACCGTCTATCGTTCGGTCAAAAAACCTGCATAGAATGAGTTGAAACCATGTCTAGACTATATAAAAAATTTAAAGAAGAAATCGTGGCTGAGCTGAAGAGCCGCCACCCAGACAGAAGCCCGATGGCTCTGCCAGTGATGAAAAAAATCGTCATCAGCATGGGACTGGGAGAAGGGCTGAAAGATAAAAACGCAGTACAGGAACACAGCGAAGAGCTGATGATGCTGTCTGGACAGGCTCCAGTCGTGACCCGTTCTAAAAATGCTATTTCGAACTTTAAACTCCGCGAAGACCAACCCGTTGGTTTGATGGTCACTCTCCGTGGGAAAAGAATGTATGATTTCCTGGACCGGTTCTGCAACATCGTAGCGCCGCGCATCCGCGACTTCAGAGGGTTCAATAAAAAGGGCGATGGCAGAGGAAATTACAGCTTTGGGCTGAATGATCAGCAGATCTTTCCTGAAATCAACCTCGATAAGATCAAAAGAACCCAAGGTATGAACATTACGGTTGTAACAACCGCCAGCACGGATGATGACTGTGTTGAACTCATGACCCTTTTGGGCTTTCCATTTAAGTAAAGAGAGAAAGAATATGTCATTTAACGATCCGATCGCTGAACTCTTGACGAAAATCCGCAATGCTAAAAATGCGCAGCATCGCTACGTCGACTTAAGCTTCAGCAAGATCAAAGTGAAGATCCTGGAGATCATGAAGACTCATGGATTTATTGAGAACTTCCTGGTCAATGAAGAAAACTACAAAGTCCGCGTATTCCTTCGCTATACTAAAGCGCGCGAATCGGTGATCCGTGGGCTGACCCGCGAATCAACCTGCGGATTGCGCGAGTATATCGGCTACAATCGGATCCCCCGCGTTTTCAATGGGATGGGCATCGCAATCGTCTCTACTCCTAAAGGGGTAGTTGATGGAGAAACAGCCCGCAACTTGAAAGTTGGCGGCGAGCTGCTTTGCACTGTTTGGTAAATGGAGAAGAGAGAAGATGTCAAGACTTGGTAAGACCCCCATTTCTATTCCTAAAGGAGTAGAGATCAAAGCGACGAAAGAAGGGATGCTCCATTTCAAAGGCCCAAAAGGAACTCTGCAGCTGCAGCTTCCAGTTGGATTGCACCTGAAAATCGAAGGCGCGACTGCATTGCTTGAGCGGGATGAGAAAATCATACCTGATAATTCGATTCACGGCCTCTATCGTTCGCTGATCAACAATAACGTTGTCGGCGTAGCGGAAGGCTATGAAGTCAAGCTCTCCCTGGTTGGCGTTGGGTACCGGGCAAACGTTCAAGGCAGCAAGCTTGACTTGCAGCTTGGATATTCCCACCCGACAGCGATCGAAATTCCGAAGACGATCCAGGTAATGGTCGATAAAGGAACTTCGATCAGCATCAAAGGGGCTGACAAGAAAGAAGTTGGACAATTCGCTGCTTCTGTTCGCGGAATGAAACCCCCAGAGCCCTACAAGGGCAAGGGCATTCGTTATGAAAACGAATACGTCCGCAAGAAAGAAGGCAAAGCGGCTAAAGGCAAAGCATAAAGGATAGGATTCTCCCCATATGGACAATTCCAAGAAAAACAGAAATCGGGCCCGTAAAACTAGGGTTATGCGCGTGCGCAAACATGTTCGCGGCTCCGCAGAAAGGCCACGCCTTACCGTATCCAAGACGAACCTCCACATCTACGCGCAGCTGATCGACGACGAAAAATCGATCACGCTTGCTGGTGTAGGCACCCTTTCCAAGCAGAACAAGTCTTTGGGCGGAAAGTCGAAAGAGACGGCGCGTCAAATCGGCAAGCAAATCGCCGATCTCGCAAAGAAACATAACATCAGCACTGTCGTATTCGACCGCGGCCGATATAAGTTTCACGGGGTTATAGCTGAACTGGCCAACGGCGCTCGCGAAGCCGGTCTGCAATTTTAACGGTAGGAATTAGGAAATGGCAAAACACGCTGAGAAAAAACGGCAGGAAGATTTCGGGACCGAATTCGAAGAGAAGGTTCTCTACATCAACCGTTGCTCTAAGGTGGTAAAAGGCGGACGCAAGTTCAGTTTCTCCGCATTGATTCTGGTAGGCGATGGTCAAGGGCACGTAGGCTTCGGATTTGCGAAGGCGAATGAAGTTTCCGACGCTATCCGGAAAGGATCTGAATCTGCAAGAAAGAATATCTTTACGATCGAGATGGAAGGAACGACAATCCCGCACGAAGTGTATGTTGAATGGGATGGAGCGAAAATCCTGCTGAAGCCTGCGCCGAACGGCACTGGCGTCGTCGCTGGATCGAAAGTACGTTCCGTGCTTGAACTCGGCGGAGTGAAGGACGTGATCGCGAAGAACCTAGGTTCAAATAACCCACTCAATCAAGTGAAAGCTACTTTCAAGGCCCTCTCTCAATTGAAAAATCGAGAGCAGTGCATGGCTGAAAGAAGAGGAGCGTAATCCCAATGGTAGACTTATCCCAACTGAAAGACACATCCCGCCCCAGAAAAAAGGTCCAGCGGCTTGGCCGAGGAATCGGCTCGAAGCGCGGCGAGACTTGCGGACGCGGCGGCAAAGGCGACAGCGCTCGCCAGGGTTATAAAAAACGCTTTGGATATGAGGGCGGACAAGTGCCTCTCTATCGCAAGCTGCCCATCCGCGGATTTACCCGCGGCCGTTTCGAAAGGCCGATGGTTGCCATCGGACTGAGAACTTTAGAAGCTTATTTCAATGACGGCGAATCCGTGAATGAAGCAAGCCTCCGTGAAAAAGGATTGATTCCACGTAAAACACCGGGCGGAATCAAAATCCTGGCAAACGGGGATTTGACGAAAAAGCTGAAGAAAGTCGAAGCTCATAAGTTTTCTGCAGCTGCCATCGAGAAGCTAGAAGCTAAAGGGATCTCTCATAACGTTCTATCCTAACGAAGAAGAACATGATTGAAGCGATACAGCGTATATTCGGCATACCGGAGCTCCGGGTCAAGATATTCTACACTTTGGTGCTTTTGGCGGTTTGCCGGGTAGGGGCGTATATCCCTGTTCCCGGAATTAACG
The DNA here is from genome assembly GCA_964415395.1 of uncultured bacterium. Taxonomy (GTDB): domain Bacteria; phylum Chlamydiota; class Chlamydiia; order Chlamydiales; family SM23-39; genus CAYPZU01. The sequence continues at coordinate 12,280 of CAYPZU010000006.1, read as the reverse complement.
CTGAAGTGGCCATTAGCGTTTTCCGCTATGCGACTGGAGGAGGGCAGAACCTCTTCCAGCTCGTAGATATTTTCTCGGGAGGCGCATTTGCAAAAATGACGCTTCTGGCTCTTGGCGTGATGCCTTATATCACCGCCTCAATCATTATGCAGCTGCTGATCGCTCTCGTGCCATCCCTGCAGAGGGATATCCGCGAGAGCCCAGACCAGGGCCGCCGCAAGCTCTCGAAATGGACTCGTCTGGCGACCCTTGTGATCGCTCTTTTCCAATCCGGGCTCTTTGCGAAGTATGCCGTAAGGATGAATCTTTCCAGCCCTGGCATCGTTGTGCCTGAGCTGATCGACGTCCAGATGTTCGGCTTTTCGTGGCTCTTTTATCTGACTGTCATGGTAGCCATGACTGCAGGAACTCTCTTTCTCATGTGGATCGGCGAACAGATCACTGAGAAAGGAGTCGGTAATGGAATCAGCTTGATCATCGCTGTAGGTATTTTAGCCTCGTTTCCAAGCACTGTCGGATCGATCATCAAGCAGCTGAACCTCGATTCGCAGGACGCAGGGCAGCTTTCCTTTACGACCCTGATCGTGCTTTGCGCCCTTTTTGTTCTGATCACGATTGGAACGATCCTGGTGATTCAGGGTCAGAGAAGGATCCCTCTTCAGTATGCACGCCGGATTGTCGGACGCCATGAAGTGCAAGGCGGCAATTCCCACATTCCGCTCAAAGTTAATTATGCTGGCGTTATCCCTGTGATTTTCGCCTCTTCGCTCCTGATGTTCCCGGCTACAATCGGGCAGTTCATCGGCAAAGGCACCTGGATGGGGCAGCTTTCGAATTACCTGTCGCCAGGTTCCTGGGTATACATGGGCTTCTATGTGGCGCTCATTCTATTTTTTACTTACTTCTGGACCGCTACCCAGTTCCGCCCTGAGCAAATCGCCTCCGACATGAAGAAGAACGGCGCCTTTATTCCTGGCATCCGCCAAGGCAAGCCGACGCAGGATTTCCTGGAGTCGACTATGAGCCGCATTACCCTGGCAGGAGCTATTTTCCTGGCCGTGATTGCCATTCTGCCAACCCTTGTGGGACGCCTGATGGGAGTCGATGCGAATATAAGCCAGTTTTTCGGCGGGACTTCCCTGCTGATTCTTGTGGGAGTGATTTTAGATACGACGAAACAGATTGAGTCTCATCTACTTATGAAGCGATACGATGGCTTTATGACGAAAGGCCGGCTCCGGGGTAGATAAGCCATTGTGGTTTAACCAGTTTACATGCTATTTTATTTGAAAGGATTTTGAATATGCCTAGAGTCATTGGAATCGACATTCCGGACAACAAGCGCCTTGAGATCAGCTTGACGTACATTTACGGCGTCGGCAGAATGCTCTCGAACCAGATCATCGAGAAGCTCGGATTGAACAAAGATATGCGCGCCAGAGAGTTGAACGAGGATCAAATCGCTCAGCTCAACGCGATCCTCCAGTCGGAATACGTCGTGGAAGGGGATCTGCGCCGCCAAATCCAAAACAACATTAAACGTTTGATTGGAATTCATTGCTGGAGAGGCCTTCGCCACCGCCTTGGACTGCCCGTTCGCGGACAAAGAACGAGAACGAACGCTCGCACTCGCAAAGGTAAACGCAAAACGGTCGCCAACAAGAAAATCTAATTTGAGGAGATAACCCTTGGCAAAGCAAGAAAAAGCGCCGCCTAAAAAAGCAGCGGTCAGAGTTAAAAAGAAAATCCAGCGCACAGTCCCAGCGGGTATTGCGCATGTAAAAGCAACTTTCAACAACACGATTATCGCGATTACTGATTTGGCGGGGAACGTGATTTCCTGGTCTTCTGCTGGTAAGGCGAATTTCTCAGGCTCTAGAAAGTCCTCGGCATTCGCAGCGACTGTAGCTGCTCAGAACGCAGCCCGCGAAGCGATGGCTGTCGGCATGAAAGAATGCGAAGTGAACCTGAATGGCCCAGGCGCTGGCCGCGAGTCTGCAGTGCGCGGACTCCAGAGCGCAGGCCTTTCCATCAGCATCATCCGCGATAAGACTCCGGTGCCGCACAACGGCTGCAGAGCGCGGAAGAGAAGACGAGTATAAGAGTTCAAAAATTTGAGGAGACCTAACATGCCCGTAAAGTATGGCAAATTTGAAATGCCAGAAAAAATCAAGTTGGATGAGTCGAGCCAAACGCAAACGTTTGCCCGTTTCATCGTTGAACCCTTTGAAAGAGGATTTGGCCACACGATTGGCAATGCCCTGCGAAGGATCATGTTAGCCTCCTTGGAGGCTCCAGCGATCATGTCCGTGCGCATCGAAGGAGTCCCGCACGAGTATATGGCGGTTGAAGGGATCGTTGAGGACATGACTCACATCATCCTCAACGTGAAAGGCTCTTTGCTGAGACGCCACACGACTGAAGACGATGTGCATCCTCGCGATATCCGGATCGTATCGAGAGTCCTCGATATCACAGACGAGATGATTGAAAAAGGGAAGGGCTCGTACAGAGTGACCCTGAAAGATCTCGTAGGCCACACCGACTATGAAATCGTGAACCCCGACCACCTGATCTTCACTGCTACGAAACCGATGACGCGCCGCGTCGACCTCCGTATCGGGCTGGGAAGAGGCTATGTGCCCTCCGAGCGCCACACAGAGTTCGAGCGCCAAATCGACGAAATCATCGTCGACTCAGCGTTCTCCCCTGTCCGTCTGGTGAACTACTACGTAGAAAACACGCGCGTAGGACAAGATACGGACTTCGACCGCCTGATTATCGAAATCACGACGGACGCAAGAGTCACTCCGGTTGAAGCGCTGACTTTCGCTGCACAGATCGGCATCCTCCACTTCCAGGTGTTCGATGCGATCAAGACGCACGCGATCCATTTCGACAAAGGTGAAATGCAAGTCAACCGCGACCGCGATGAAGTCCTTCAGAAACTTTCTCTCAAAATCAATGAGATCGAGCTTTCTGTCAGATCGACGAATTGCCTTGCGAACGCCAATATTGATACGATCGGCGAGCTGGTCGTCATGCCTGAATCCGAGATGCTCCGGTTCCGGAACTTCGGGAAGAAATCCCTTACTGAGATTAAGCAAAAGCTCGATGAGCTTGGACTGGCGCTCGGAATGGATCTCTCCAAGTATGGAATCAACCGCGAGAATATCAAGCAGGTGATCCAAAATTACATCCAAGAAAAAACGGGAACCCCTGAAGTATGAGACACGGAAAACACACTTTTAAAGTAGGCCGAACCGGATCCCATCGGCGAGCCATGTTGGCAAACATGCTTAAGTCCTTAATCGAGAACGAGCGGATTGCCACCACAGTAGTTAAAGCGAAAGAACTCCGCCGCAGAGCAGACCGGATGATTACTCTCGCCAAGCGCAATACGCTGGCATCTAAGAGAAATGCGATCTCCGAGCTGAAGGTAGCATTCAACTCGCTGACGACGAAAGAAGCCCGCCAGGCTAAAACCGGCGATAAAAGTTCTTTTAACCGCGACCGTCAAGTGATTGACAAGCTGTTTGGAGAGCTCCGCGAGCGCTTCACTGCAAGAAACGGCGGCTATACCCGGATCATCCGCACAGGGGACCGGATTGGCGACAACGCTCCCACTTGCTATATCGAATATCTCAAGTAATCCTCCTTTCCTGCACCGCTTATCGAGCTTTCGCTTGGTAAGCGGTTTTTTATTGCTTTACAAACTCAGAAAAATGGGCTATTCTAACGTTTTTTTAACGCCCCAAAATTCCTGTACCTGAGGAACTTTGACTATGCCCAAGAAGATCGCAATTAATGGGTTCGGCCGCATTGGCCGGTTGGTTCTCCGCACCGCTCTCCAAAGACCTCAGCTCGAAGTCGTGGCGATCAATGACCTAGTTCCTCCGGACAATCTGGCGTACCTGTTCAAGCACGACACGGTTCACGGCACGTATCCCAAATCGGTTTCTTCAGAAGGCAACTTTCTTGTGATCGACGGGAAGAAAATTCTTGTCGCTTCGGAAAAAGATCCAACTCAGCTTCCCTGGAAGCAGAATGGGGTCGACTACGTTGTCGAGTCGACTGGACGCTTCACGCATGTAGATGACGCTAAAAAGCACATCGCCGCTGGAGCCAAACGAGTCCTTATTACTGCCCCAGGCAAAGACGACATGCCCACCTATGTCATGGGCGTGAATCATCTCAAGTACGACCCTAAAAAGGATTTCGTCCTTTGCAACGCTTCGTGCACGACGAACTGCCTGGCGCCTCTTTGCAAAGTTCTCCTCGACGCTTTCGGCATCGAGGAAGGGCTGATGACTACGGTCCACTCTTTAACTGCCAGCCAACCGACTGTCGACGGCCCATCCCACAAGGATTGGCGCGGCGGCCGGGCAGCCGGCATCAACATTATTCCGTCTTCGACAGGAGCCGCTAAGGCGGTGACTCTCTGTCTCCCGGAATTGAAAGGCAAGTTAACCGGCATGGCCTTCCGCGTGCCTACTCCCGACGTATCGGCCGTCGACCTTACGGTCCGCCTTGCGCGCGACACGACCTACGAAGAGATCGGGAACGCGATGGACCAGGCGGCCAAGACCAACCTCAAAGGCATCCTTGCGACGACCAATGAGCAGCTGGTTTCTTCAGATTTTATCGGCAACCCCTATTCCTGCATTTATGACAAACTCGCAGGCATCGGGCTGAACAGCCGTTTTTATAAACTAATCGCTTGGTACGACAACGAGATGGGGTACTCCCACCGCGTCGTCGACCTGCTGGAGCATATGGCATCGAAAGAATGAAACGCCCAATTCCAATGCTCCACTCCGAGAACCATTTAAATTACGGTATATCCAGTGAATTATACACGCGAACCGATCATCGAAACGGTGATCACCCCAAGAGAAGGATGTAAGCTTGTCGTAAGGAATAGCAAAGGCAACGGCCAGGAAGACTATTTCGTCGACGCCGTCGAGGTTGTCTCGTTCGGCCATTCTTTCTTTTTCCGCTCTCAAGAGCGCCCCAAGGCATTTCTCGTCCCTGTGAGCGACTATGAGATCCTCGAGCTCAAAGAGACCCGCATGGTTCTCAAGAACGTCACGACCGACCGCTCGATCAAGATTGGCGGCGGACGGGAAGCACCTCCCCGTCCTCCTCGCGAGCCGCGCGAGGAAGAGCCTGTATCTCAGGAATCCCCTCCTCAGCAAGAATCGCAGCGCCCTCAGCACGACCGTTCCCAGATGGACCGGAAGCGCGACAAGCGCCGCCGCGGCCGCCGCGGCCGCGACCGCCACGACCAGGATATGCGCGATCGTCCTCTCCCAGCACAGCCTCCGGAAGACGGCCGCTCTCCCGACGCTCCTTACGAGCCTCATAAAGGCGCTCCAGCGCCCCAATTCGAAGGCGAAGAGGTCAAGGCTCCCTCCTTTATCTCGAAGCTCTTTCCTCCGCCCCCAACCCTGATCAAAGACAATCTGAGCCGTTATAAGCCAGCTGAGGATCTTTCTTCCCAACCGGAAGAGAAGACAAGCTTCGAGGAGTCTCTTTTCGAGCATGATGAAGACATTAAAGCTCCTAAAGCGAACGATTCCGACGATGAAGGCGGAACCGAAGAATAATCTTAAATGCCCGCAGAGGTTCCTCTGCGGGCTTGCCTTCTTTTCTTTCCCGTTTTAGAATCTTTCTCTCTCTGCTTGGATGGTGGAATGGTAGACACTGGGGACTTAAAATCCCCTGGTTGAATAAACCGTGTGGGTTCGAGTCCCACTCCGAGCAATTTTGCTTGCAAAATTGATCGAAAGAAAAGCCAACTGCTTGGCTTTTCGTAGAGGGACGAGAATTTTTTTCGGTTGAACCCGAAAAAAATCGCCGCCCAGGGTGCACCCCGCAGGGGAGGCGGTAGCATGGGCTTTTCGGCCAGCGCGAGGGCGTCCCAGGCGTGGCGGAGCGCACGCCTGCCAGGAAAGGGGGCTTGGGGGAAAGGATGGAGTCCTTTCCCCCGTTTGCCCAACAACGTGTCGCGCGGTGGGCTTGAACAACTAGAACGACCCGATTGCAGCGAAATGACCTTGGCTTGATCCACCAGTATAAAACGGTCTTTCGTGAAGTTTGAAACCCCAATCAAATCGAACTGTAATATAGGGACTCCAGGTGTAGCGGAACCCTGGTCCGACTCCCAGCATCCAGTCTGCTTTGGGCTCTGATGGGTAAGGGGTGTGGTTCGTTCCCCAGCCGTAATCGAGGAATCCGATTAGTTGGTATCGATTGAATTTATCGTTAAAAATAAAGGGCCAAAGAGGGGATCGAAGCTCAATCCGAGCGAGAATACCCGAGTCTTTGCTTTCCTGCCTCTCATCGTATCCGCGGACAGAGTTATACCCGCCTAGAGGAAGCTGTTCGCTCGGAAGTAAATTTTGGGAAGAGAGCTGCGCAACGCAGCGAAGATGGAGGAAGAGATCTCTGGGGAGCTTGTATTCGTAGACGAGTTCTGTGTTTCCATAGACCCAATGATTTTTTGCTCCAGGGCGGATCGATTCATAGTCGCTGTTTGTCTGATCGGAAATCCATTTCCCCGGCGATACGTATCCATTAATAAACCATTGGAGATTATGGTTGTTCGTTTGGTAGAGAAGCTGCCAACCATAAATGAATTGGGTCAGGTTGACGTTCTTGGTAAAGGTGAATGGGGTTGTAGGGAGGCTGGAAGGGATTTCCTGGAAGAAGATCGCGCTGTTTGTCCTTTTGAAATCAAATCCGAAGATCGATTGGTAACGGAGAAACTGGTCGGATGCCATCGGTACTTCATAGCGGAGGCTTGCCTGGTAGCTTCGGCCAGTATTCCCGCCTCCAGGGAATTCCAGATCGGCATGGACTTCCGCGTACCCTCCATAGAGGCTTAAAGTATGATGCCACGAGAGGGGGGCTACATATTGAGCGGTATGGGCTTGGAATTCATGAAAATCAAGAGAAGAGGTGTATTGGTAATTAAATACATGGTCGAGCCAGAACATATTTCCCAATTCGAAGCCGGCCAGCCACCGGATCCGTCCTGTTCCTACTATTCCCGTATTGTCGAAACCGCTATAGATTCTCCAGGGTCTCCGATCCCACACTTGCAAGGTGATATCTGTGGTGTCGGGCTCCATTCCAGGGGAGTAGAGAATATCGACCTGATGAAACGGGTTGGTATTCAGCATGTATAAATCATTGCCGATCGGCCGCTCTTGGATCGGTTCTCCTGATTGTGTCCGGATATAGTTGAGAAGCAATTTAGATGAGAAATATTTGTTTCCCTGCGTGCAGATGGCGCCTGCTTTGCTTTCTGTGACAATTAGCCGAAGGGTTCCTTCGCTTACGTCCTGTTCTGGAATCGCAACGCGGACAAAAGGACGTCCGTTTTGGTAGAAATATTTTCCTACTTCAATTTTTAGCGTTGCGAGGTCTTCGAGAGTTAGACTCCTGTTCAGATAAAAAGGCTTCAAGTAGTTAGCGATATGTTCGGCGGTTTTAGGAAGATCTAAATCGCAATAGGAAAACCCTTCGATTTCTTCAACAGGGCCGCAATTTCCTCCTTCTAAGAATAAGGAACAGACGACAGGGATCGCAACAGAGGAAGGATCCTGGTCGGCGCCAAATAAAGCGAGTGCGTGGCATAAAATTGCGGCAATTGAAATTTTTTTCATTTAGATTATGCCTTATTTTAAGAAGTTTTCAAAAATCATTGACTCGAACCGGATAAATGTGGGCTCGCAATCGGTGTCTTCAGCACGAGGGCGGTTTTTCGCTATCCTGAGATTTTCTTCGACCCAATCGTGGATGCATACTTTTGGATGATAGGGGTAATTTTCATAGATAAAAGGGAGGAATACGGGCAGAAGCATTGACAATTGGGAATTGTCGATCGCCAGATCGGATACGATTTCAGTGACGATCTCATCTATAATGCAGGGGATTTTATAGTAGAAATTGAAAGCAGCCCCTCCATATGCTCCCGAGGGATAGTAGGTGGACCAGGTTTCAGTGGCGCTATTTACGTTGAATGGCCCTGGAGCAAAAGCTGCGCCGTTGATCAATTCACTGATTGTATTTTGGCCTGGCATCACAGTGTAAAGGCGGAGCTGGCCTCCTGTTGTATCAACGAGGGAGTCGGCGGAAAGGATGAACTGTCCCGGCCCAAAAAAGCAGGAGGTGGGGAAAAGGTCGTCCACGACGCAAGTTACGCTTCCGGCGCCCAAATTCTGGATTTGAGCTTGTCCTGTAGGGTTGCTGTTCAGAATGATGTCGACGTCGGCAATCATCAAGATATTCCCACTGACTGTTGGCGCGACGCCGGCTATCAATCCTCCATGCCCGACTCTCGCATATGCAGTGGCTGCTGATGTTCCACCGGTCAGAACGATGTCGTTGGTTACATCGATCAGGATATTTCCCGATAGATTCGTTGCAAAGGCTAGAGCATTCACGTGCCCGATCTGCCCAAATCCATAGGCGCCAGGGCCTGCATCGGCGCCGTCGATCAGGACATCAAAGGCCTGAACTGTGATGTTCCCGGATAAATTGAGTGGGTTCAATGATTCAGGATTGCCGTGGCCTATGATCGCGTAGCCATCTTGATCCGTTCCGTCTACTACGACGTTCCCCCCGGCGGCGACGGTGATGTTCGCTGTAGCGGGCACAGCAGCAAATGTATTATTCCCGATTTGAGCATAAGAGCCTGTTCCTGAACCTCCTGTAAGAATAACGTCTCCTCCGGCGGAAATAACGGCGTCTCCATCCGTCAGGTTGATTTCAGCGAACTGGCTTGCTCCAGCTCCCCCTTCAAGACGCACGTCGTTGGCTGCAGCGGCAGCGACTGTCCCGGTTCCATTCGAGGAAACGCTCCCGGCATCCTGGATCAAAAGATCTGAAAGGTTTGCGGACAAAGAAATCGGGGCGCTTGTAGAGGAGAGGATAGAACCGGATAATTCAATTACGATATCTTCGAGTGTCGCAGCTCCGTGATTTCCGGCCACTGAAATAGGTCCTGTTGCGCTGGAGGAAACACGAGATAGAAGTCCAGAGATTTGAACTCCGTAATTGGTTCCGGCTCCAGCTCCCCCCGTGCCTGTTGCAGCGATCGAGGCGCTCCCGGTTGAGGTGATTTGACCGGACGATTCGATATCGATTCCAACGTTATTGGTCCCAGCTCCATTGCCGCCGCCTGTTCCGTTGGCGGTAATGCTGCCGTTGACTGCTGTAACGAGTCCTGAATTCGTGAGTCGAATGCCTTGGTTTTGCGAGGTCGCTGTAGCCTGCGTACTTCCATTTCCTGTCAGTGAGATAGCTCCGTTGGCGGTTGCGGAGATGGTAGAGCCTACCCCGTCGACTTGGATGCCGCTATTGGCAGTCGTTCCGTTTCCTCCATTTCCGACTAAGATCAGAGAAGCTGAGCCCGTGCTTGTGATATCGCCGCCGCTATCGACGTCAATGCCTATGTTGTTATTTCCCGTCGCATTCCCACCGCCTGTTCCTGTGGCAACTATGTTGCCAGTGACTGAGGTGATGATCCCGTTGTTGTCGACGCGTATCCCTTGGTTTTGACTGGCTGCTGCTAAACTGCCAGGGCCCCCTTGACCTAGTAAAGTGACTGTACCTGTTCCTGAAGATGTGATTGAAGAGCCTGTTCCGGTAACTTCTATCCCATTATTGTTCTGCGATCCGTTTCCGCCGGTTCCCTGGATATTGATCGTTGCTGAACCTGTGGAGAGAACGTCGCCGAATGAACCGACAAATACGCCGGAATTATTGAGATTGGCCCCCTGTCCCTGACCGATAATTGTAATTGGACCTGTTACAGATTGAACTTGTCCTCCGCTTCCGATTCCCATAATGCCTCCGGAGATAGAAACTCCATGATTGCCTGGACCTCCAGAGGAAGAACCTGTTCCTGTTATGTTAATGGCTCCCGTTCCAGTCGAACGAACGATTGAGTTAATATCAAGCATCACTCCTCTATTATCACCATTTGCTGATGCTCCAGGCGAAGTTCCTGTAAGGGTAATGACGCCAGCACCCAAACTTTCAATAATTCCAGCGCTTCCGACGATCGCGCCTCCAGAAACATAAACTCCATTGCTTTCTTGGCTTCCCCCTCCTCCGCCTCCGATTCCAGTAATGGTGATATTCCCGTTTGCTGTCCTAATAAAGTTGGTTTGGGGCGCTGTTACAGTAAAGCTAAATCCTGTGACTGCTTGTCCTGCGCCGGTAGATGTACTTGTTCCGTTGATTGTTACTTGTCCTGTACCGCTAGCAATAATGGTGCTATTTTCCATTTCAACGCCGCGGGTCATATTGCCGGACAAGCCAAGACCTGTAATCTGAACATTTCCGGCCCCAGTTGTCCTAAGGCCAGCATTCGCTGGAAAGGAGCAGTTCAACATATGAACTCCATAACTGGATGAGCTAACGCCAGAACTTCCTGTTCCATTCAAGATGATGTCCCCATCAACAGTTGATATTAAGCATTGAGTGCCTCCCGCTCCATTCATAACAAACCCTGAACAATTCCCCCCAGACGGATTCGTTCCTGTTGTTGCTTGGATATTGACCCCTGCAGGTCCGGTTGCGGTGATCAAGACATTTCCAACTAATTCGACGGACTGGCTAGCGTTTGATGCCATAATCCCTCCTCGAGTTCCATTCAGTTGGATATTTCCATTCACTGAGGAGATGCGAGCGGGGCTCGTAAAAAAGACTCCATCGTTTGCGGCGCCGCTGGAATTAGGGCTTCCAGTTCCATCAATAGTTAATGTTCCTGTTCCGAGCGATCGAATCGTCGAGGTAAAACTTGTTCCCCGATTGGTTCCTATAGCATCTGTAGCGGCTGTCGAACCTGTAATCTGAATATTTCCCGATGAGCCAGCAGTCGATTCGATGATTACGGTTCCTGTCCCGGTGATTCCGCTTGTAGTTCCCGTTGTCGCGCCGGCGCCGACAGAACCTGTCATCGTTAAATTTCCAGCTCCGGTAGCCTGAACTGTAGCGGTTCCTCCAAGAGAGATCCCGTTCGGCGCGTTGACAGTTGCATCTCCGCCAGTTCCTGTTAAGGTTATGGCTCCGCCAGAACTGATCAGGGAGGCCCCCGACATTGTGATCCCTGTATTAGCTGGCACAACTGCCGCACCCCCATATCCTTGGCCGGAAATATTGATTATCCCGGAAGTCGAAGAAATGGTTCCCCCGCTGATATTGACAAATCCGCCAGGAGGAACGCCGACTGTTGTGAACCCGCCGAAATTAATGTTGATATTTCCCGATGTAGAAGTGATCGAAGAGCCAGCCACGGTGGAAAACGAAGCTTCAGGGGGTACCGCATCGCGGTTGGCTATAATGGCCCCTGCATCGTTGATCGTCGCAGTGAAAGGGGCGCTATTTAGGGTTAGCACGCCTAAAGCGGTAAAGCTGATCGATCTCCCGGCTTGAACGGTGAGGCTTCCAACAGGAGCGGCTGTTGTCACGGTGTCATTGAAGATTGTATCTGTGTTGGACTGCAATATGACTGCGCCAGCATTGATCGCCGCAGCCAGGGAGGCGCCATCTATTGTCACATCGACAGCCGGCGTTGTTGCGAAAGAATAGGGAGGCGTGTAGGCGCCGCCTGCTGCCACAATGGTGATGTTGTGCGGGTCAAGAAGGAGTGTCCCGACAGGTCCTTGCTCGGATCTTAAATCTGATGTACCGAAAAAGTTCAGCGCATGTCCCGATACTTCCGCAAACCCGCCGCTGCTCTTCCCTTTTGCTTCTAAATGTCCTGCATAGTAGGTTTTTTCGTTTGACCAAATGACGATCTTGCCGCCCTCTCCCTCTTCTTGAGCATTAGCATACAGTTTAGCGCCCTCGGCAACGTAGGTAATGGCGGCGTTTGGGACATCCGGGTTGCTTCCCTTTATTCCCCCGCCGATAAAAATTTCGCCGCCCCCGCCTTTCCCGCTTGCATCGAGTCGGGCGTTTTCAAACACAAGAATCTCTTCTGCTGTCGCCCAGATCGAGGGGGCTGTTAGCTTTCCTTCGATTTCAACAGTTCCCTTTTGTGCTTTTAAGAGAATTCTGCCCCCCTCTTGAACGATTTGCCCAGCTTCAATTTCTCCGGCAGCTCGAATGGCGCAAGCGTAAGGAGAGCCTTGCGACTGCAGCTCCACCGCAAGCCCCTGGATTTTACCGGCTTGATTGAGGGATCCTGAAATTTCATGGCTTGGCCGTAGGTAAACCCGCTCTTTGCCTTCTACAGCGAGGAGAATTTCCGAGCCGATCG
>CAYPZU010000005.1:36602-51021 GCA_964415395.1 uncultured bacterium | reverse complement strand
AAAGCTCCTTCTTCGTCTACAAGCCGCAGCACCGCCCCGCGCAGGAAATCGAATCGGCCATCCGCGAGATGGCGCGCAATTTAAAGGGGACGAAAGGGGCCGACGACGAGCTGATCGAGACAGTAGACAGCGCGAAAATCAATCCCCTGACGCATACGATCATCTTCTCCGGCGAAGAAAAAAAATTCCCCCAGATCAAAGAACTTCTGGCTACGATCGACACTTCGACAGGCAAGCCGCTGAAGACCGCAGTGAAGAACAATTTCTTCCTCTACAAGATCCAGCAGGCGCCTGAAGACGAGATCTCCGACTCGCTGAATAATTTCGCGAAAAGCCTCGACAAGTCGAACGCCGCCGAAGAAGGGTTGATCGAATCGATCCGCGATATGAAATATATCAAGGAGACGAACTCGATCCTTTTCACAGGACCGGAGCCGGCCCTGAAGCGGCTGCAGGAAATTTTGCCCTCGTTCGATGTGGCGGGGCCGAAAGTTCCAGCCAGCACCCAGTTCTATATCTATAAGCCGGTCTACAAAAAAGGCGAGAGCCTGATCAGTTCGCTGCAGGACGTAACCGATCATCTCAAATCGGACAAACTCTCCGACCCCGCCCTGCTCCATGCTCTCGAGAGCGCTAAATGGGTCAAATCGACGAATTCGATTATGTTCACCGGAGACGACGCCTCCCTGAAAAAAATCGAAGGGTTGCTCAGCACCCTCGATGTGGCCACAGGCCCGCCTCCGAAGCCCGGCTCAGAGAAAAGCTTCTTCCTCTACCACCCGCAGTATGCCTCGAAAGACCGAACCGAAGCGTACCTGAAACAGGTGTCCGACCATTTAGGAAAGAAAAACGAAGAGGAACTGGTCGACACGATCCGCTCAATGAAGTGGATCGAACCTTCGCAATCGTTCATGTTCAGCGGAACCCACGATTCGATCGCCCGGCTGCAGGAACTTCTGAAGAACTTCGATACACCGGACAAACACCAGCCCGAAGTCCCCAAAGGATTCGCCATCATCCCGCTCCAGTACGCCACACAGGAAAAAGCGGAGCAATACATCAGCCAGATCGCGGATAACCTCGGGAAAAAGGGAGGCAGCCAGGATCTTGCGGCAGCCCTGAAATCGGCGAAATGGATCCCTGAATCCCGCTCTTACATGTTCCACGGCACAGACCCTGCGATCGCCCAAGTCAAAGAGCTGATGAAATCGTTCGACACGGCCGATAAAGCCGAGCCTGCCGCTCCCCAGAAAGGGTTCGCTCTGATCCAGCTGCAATACGCAACCCAGGAGAGGGCGGAACAATATATTTCTCAAGTCGCCGATAACCTGGCGAAAAAAGGAGGAAGCGAAGAACTGGTCGCTTCGCTCCGCTCCGCCAAATGGATCCCCGAATCCCACTCTTTCATGTTCAGCGGGACGGAACCGGCGATCGCCCAGGTAAAAGAGCTGATGAAATCATTCGACACGACCGATGTGCAGCAGCGGAAAGCTCCGAAGCCAGGCTACTATATCTATAAACTCCAAAATACGTCGGGCGACGTCATCGAAGAAGATCTCGATTCTCTGGCTAAGAACTTTAAATCGTCAGGGATGAAAGACACGAACATCCTCGATGTGATCGACAAGATGCGCTACGTCAAGGAGACCAACTCCATTCTCTTGACCGGCGATCCAACGGCGATCGAAGAAGTGAAGAAGATGATCGCCGACTCCGACTACGCGAGACCGGCCGGTCCCGTGAACAGCAGCTTCTATATGTACAAGCCGCTCCATGTGAAAGCGGCTCAAATCGAAAAATCGCTCCAGGATCTGGGGAACAGCCTGAAAAAATCGAATCTGGCCGATCCAGCGCTCCTCCAGGCGATCGCTTCCGCGAAATATGTGGAAACGACCAATTCGCTCGTCTTCACCGGCACTCCCGAATCGCTGCAGAAAATCCAGGGAATGATCAAAGACATCGACATCGCTCCCGACAAACACTCCCCAATCCAGAAAGTGGGCAAGTCGACCTTCCTGCTCTATAAACTGAAAAACGCCAGCGGACCGCAGATCGTCACTTCGCTCAAGGCGATGACGGCGAATCTGAAAAAATCGGGCGCCACCGAAAAAGATCTGATCGCGGCTCTCAATAGCGTCAAGTATGTAAAAGAAACGAATTCGCTCCTCTTTACGGGGAACGAAGAAGCGCTCGCCAGAGTCCAAACCCTTGTCGAACAATTCGATGTGACCGGACTCGCTCCTCCCCCTAAGCCGGAAGCGCCCGTTGCGTCAGGCCCTTCGAACTTCTTCGTCTATAAACCGCAGTCTCTCAACGGACGAGACCTGGAAAAAATCATCGCCGATTTTGCTGAGAACCTGAAGAGCAGCGGGTTGAACGACCCCGATCTTTTCAACTCGATCACTTCGATGCGCTGGATCGACAAGACCCAATCGCTGGTCTTTACCGGAACTCCGAAAGCGCTCGACCAAGTGAAGGAGCTGCTCAAATCGTTCGATATTCCGTCGAATCTTCCGGAAGGACCTATTCCCGGATCGATGGAACCTACGATCCAAGCCATCGACAATACGAGCTTCCTGGTCTATAAGCTGCAGTTCCACAAAGGGGACGAAATCCAGGGAGCCCTCCGCCAGATCGCGAAAGATTTGATTCTTTCGAATGCGCCGGTCAATCAGAACCTTCTCAATTCGATCAACTCGATCCAGTGGCTGGAAGTGACCAACTCGCTCCTCTGTTCTGGCGACCAGGAGACCCTGACCCGTTTGAAAGAGCTAATCAAGAACCTCGATATTCCGCTCAAGCAAGTGTTCATCGAGATGCTGGTGATCCAGACGAACCTGACGAACGCCCTCACCTTTGGTCTGGAATGGGGCGCGAACTATAAATACCGCGACAAATTCTCCGGCAACACCTTCAACACGACGCCTTCCGCAAGCGGCGGCAACTGCACGCCTGATACCTTTGTCAATAAACTGGCAAACCTGGGACCGACGGGAAGCCCCGGCATCGGATCGATCACGCCGATCCCGCAGAATATTCCTCCTGGATGCGGATTCGATTTGGGCGTAGTCGGCGAAGTGATCCGCCACAAAGGAGACACCTTCCTGACGCTCGGCTCCCTGTTAACCGCCCTGCAGCAGGATTCGGAAACGACGGTGATCATGACGCCGAAAATCATCACCCAGGACGGAAAAACCTCTTCCATCTTCGTGGGAGAGAACATCCCGTTTGTCGGCTCCTTTGTCTCGAACTCAAGTCAGAATACAATCAATACGTCGAACATCGAATACCGCGACATCGGCCTGAACCTGACTGTCACTCCCGTCCTCGGCAACTCCGATATCGTGACGCTCGATATCAACCTCGACCGCTCGCAGACGACGACCGATATAACGCAGGCGAGCCTGAACCCGAGCGCCCAGACGGCCAACGGCATTATCACAAGCAAGACGACGATGCAGACGACCGTCCACGTCCCCGATAACCATTACCTGATCTTAAGCGGGATGGTGAACAATTCAAGCGCGAAAGTTAAAACAGGCATCCCCTGCCTGGGCGGGCTTCCTATCATCGGCGCCGCTTTCTCGACCGCGGGAGACACCAACTCCAATTCGAATATCGTGATCTTCATCCGGCCCCATATCATCAATTCGCTCGACGACATGAAGCGGATCACCGCCCACGAGGAAGATTTCTTCCGCGACCAGGCTGGCTCCCCCTATCTTGAGCACAATTACGATGAGTCGATGGAGCTGATCAAAACCGTCGATGATGATTAATCTGGCGGAATCGCGCCGGCTTTGTTTACAATACAGCACAGCAACGATTGGATAGATGCTGATGCAACGCACTCTCTGCGCCCTCATAACCGTCCTCCTCATCGCCTCCTGCTACCGGGTTCCCGACCGGATCGACCCCCGGGTTTCCTATCAACTGCAGGATCAGCACTTCCAGAATTTAAAGGGAGCCTTCCCTCCCCTTTCTTCAGAAGAGCGGAGATCCGACTGGGGCAAAGAGATGGTGATTGCGCAGGCATTCGCAGACCAGCTCGACCTCTACCGCGCCATCTCCACCTACAAACGGGCCCAAATCCTCCTTCCTGCGGAAGAGGAGCAGCGGAAGCTGGAGATCGATTACGACATCTTCCTTTGCTACTATCTTGGGAAAAAATACGACGAGGCGATCGAAGCGTTCGACCGGAGCAGCCTCTCCCGCGTCGATAAAAGCTTCCCGGCCTATCACGATCTGCTCCTGATTCTCTATGAATGCTACCGCGAGATGGACGACTCCGACAAACAGGCGCGGATTCTCGAAATGATCGAGAGAACCTTTCCCGTCACAGGAGAAAAGCTCCAGCTATCCCGCTCGATCCGCGAGGGGGATCTTCCCCAGATCCAGTGTCTGGCGGAAGAATTCAACCACCCTGCCTATCTCGACAACCTACTCTGCTGCTACTATGGGCAGAAAAAATCGGTCGCCGCGGCGCAGCTGCTCAATGCGCTGATCCCGGGCGCGGGCTATCTCTATATCGGCCAAAAAAAATCGGCTCTTACGGCCTTTCTCCTCAACGGACTCTTCATCGCGGCCGCCTACCAGTTCTTCCACCACGGCCACATCGCCGCCGGCATCATCACGACCGGTTTCGAAGCGGGCTGGTATTTCGGGGGTATCTACGGGGCAGGCGAGGAGGCGAAATATTTCAACGAGCGGGTGTTCGAGAGAAACGCTTCCTGCGTCCTCAATGAACATAAACTCTTCCCCGTTCTGATGCTGGAGCATAGTTTTTAATGAAATGGGTCTTTGTCCTTCTCTCCTCTTCCCTCTTTTCCTACGCGGGATTCTATGAGCCTTGGGGTAAAGACAGCGAGCTTTCCCATAAGGCGGTCCAGGAAGAGCCTGCAAAAAGCTCAATTGCGATCAAAGTGGCCGATGCGATCATCAAATTCCACCAGGAAGTGATTTCACCCGTCGACGGGCCGCGGAGCCATTTCCGTCCCTCCTCTTCACGCTACATGCAGCTCGCGATGCAGCGCTACGGCTTTCTCAAGGGCTTCATTATGGGTTGCGACCGGCTTCTCCGCGAAAACGACGAGGAGTGGGTCTACCGCACGATTGAGATCGACGGCCGCCGTTTCAAATTCGACCCCGCCAAATTAGATAAGTATTACTAAGATGAGACGATTCCATAACCTTCAAACATCACCCTAAGCCCCTCCGCAGCCAATTTTTGGCTCCCACCGGTTTGGCCGGATAGACAGAACAGGATTTGCATGATCGCTTTGCGGCAGGATTTGCATGATGCTAGAATTTTTTATATTGCTTATCATGACGCTTGGGATCTTGCCTATCCTGTTTTCTTTTAATCCTAAGTCAGACGGGCATAATCGATTTCTGATTTTTTTCTCTTCTCGGTGTTCTCGGTGAGCTCGGCGGTTATTTTTTGGCCGTCAAACTCTCAGAAATAGTCTGTTAGGGGATTTCTTTTTTGTGGATGAGCTCCTGCGCGCGGAGGCAGGCTTTCCAGGTAGAGAACTGGGGATTGCTTTCATCTGTGAAATAGAGATTGTCGAGGCCGATCTGCTTGACGAGGCCGGCGCGGTGGAACACGTGCCACACTTCTTCCGTAAGTCCGCTGATCACGAGAAAGCGGTTCGAGGCTTTGAGCGTGTCATAGAGGCGGAGGACCGCCAGGCACATCGAGGCGTCCATGTGGTAAACGTTGTTGAGGCGCAGAACGATCGCCTGCACGTTCCGGTCTTCTGCGATCGCCTGGAGGGCCGACTGGAATACGTCGGCGGAAGCGAAATAGAGCTCTCCCCCGATGCCGATGATGCGCACTTTCCTATGGACGTCGTCGCGGGGCGTGACGATCATGAGGCGCCCTTTGGAGTTGAAGGCGTATTCGACAAGCGTCGGCGTCGCGGAGCGTTTGAGATAGGTTCCTATCGAAAGGAGAATGCCGATGAAGAACGCGACGTCGAGGGTGAAGATCAGGCAGGAGAGGAAGGTCATAAGGAAGACCCAGGCGTCTTCGCGGGTCGCTTTGAAGCAGAGTTTGATCTCGTTCCAGTTCATGAGGGCGGGAACGGTGGCCATCAGAAGCGCAGCCAGTGCGGCCAGAGGAATGTGTTTGACCAGAGACCAACCGAGGAAAATGATGATCGCAGTGAAAATCCCGCTTAAGATCGCGGCGAGGCGGGTCCTGGCTCCCATCCGGAAATTGAGGGAGGTGCGGGTTACGCTGCCGGATCCGGGGAGAGAGCCGGAGACGAACGAGACGATGATGTTCCCAAGTCCGAGGCTGAAAACGTCCTGGTTCACCTGCACCTGCTGGCCTGTGCGGGCGGCGAAATTGCGCGAAATCGAGAAGACTTCGAGGATGGCCAAAAGGGAGATCGCGAGCGCCTCGGGGAAGATTTTACTGATCAGACCGAGGTCTAGAAAGGGCAGCTTGAGAGCCGGGATCGGCGTTTCGATCATTTCGATATCGCCGAGGCGGGCGACGACCGGCTCCTGCATCCAGTAATTCAACCCATCGGCCAAAAGAGCCGCCACAATCAGCATGATCAGGGCGTCGGGGATATTCTTTGCGATCCTCCGGAGAAGGAGGAGCGAGCCGAGGCTCACAGCTCCGACGAGGACGGTGAAGGGATTGATTTTGAGGGCGTGGGAAAGGAATTTCCACCCCTGGATGAGGATTGAATCGGCCCCCGAACCGGAAGGGACGCCGGTGAAATGGAAGATCTGGGTCACGACGATGGCGACGAGGATCCCCGCAAAATACCCGAGGATGACGGGGCGGCTGACGAATTGGAGCAGCTTGCTGACGTTGAAAAAGGCGGCGCCGATCTGGACAAGGCCCATGATGAGGACGATTTGGGTGAGGATGTGGAGAGCCATCGCCTCTTTTTGATACGGATGGATTGAATCGAAGGAATTCACGAGGGTGTCGGCGATCGCGGTCTGGATCAGGATCGCGGTTCCTGTGCTGGGGCCTGAAATGAGCTGGCGCGATGAACCGAACGCCGCGACGAAGATCGCTCCAAAGATGGCCGAAAAAAGCCCTGCAGTGGGAGGGAGGCCGGCCAACAGGGAGTAGGCGATCGACTGGGGGATCGTCATGAGGGCGACCGCAAGCGCGGCCATGCAATCATAACGGAGGAAGGAGAAGCGGTATTCCTTCCACTCTTCGAGGAACGGGGTGAGGGTGATCGCCTGGGGAGGGGGCAGCTTCATGAAACGCTCTTTCTCCTGAGCATAGAGGGAGAACTGAAAAAAAACTAGAGCAACCGGGGTTCGGAGGGGGCCGGAGGGGCTTTTCCTCTGAGCTCAAGGATGAGCGGACAGCCGGTAAACCCGTGCATCTCGCGGAATTGATTGATGAGGTACTTTTTGTACGATTCGGTCATCAGCGTTGGATTATTGACGAAAAGGACGAACTTGGGCGGATTGGTCTCTACCTGGGTCATGTAGTAGATCCGGAGCCGTTTGCCGATGATGAGCGGAGGATGGTATTTCTGCAGGCATCCTTCGATGAACTTGTTGAGCATGCCGGTGGTGATCCTCTTCTTCCTCTCTTCGTAGACTTTTTTCACCTCGGGGAAGATTTTCCCGAGATTGCGCCCTTCGGTCGCGCAGATGAACAGGGTCGGGCAGTGATTGAGGAACGGGATCTCTTCGCGGACGCCGCGGAGCGCATGCTCCATCCGGAAATTCTTCATCAGGTCCCACTTGTTGAAGACGAGGACGCAGCTTTTTCCCTTTTCTTCGATTTCGGCGGCGATCCGTTTTTCCTGCGTAGTGAACCCTTCGAACGAGTCGAGGATGAGGAGGCAGACGTCGGCGCGCTCGATCGCCTCGTCGGTGCGGATGGCGGCGAATTTATCGACGACTTCCTTCTCGGCTTTTTTCCGGCGGATTCCTGCGGTGTCGATGAGGACGTAATCCTGGCCGTCGGCGGTGAACTCTACGTCGATCGAATCGCGGGTAGTCCCTGCGATGGGGCTGACGATGGAGCGCTCTTCATGCAAAATCTGGTTGAGGAGCGTCGATTTGCCGACGTTCGGGCGTCCGACGATCGCAACGCGGATCGCGTTCGGGTTCGGAGAAGGATCTTCCTCTTCTTTGACAGGGATGAAAGAGAGCGCTTTTTCCAACAGTTCGGCGATCTGGAATCCCTGCAGCGCGGAGACGGCGATCAAATCGCGGATCGCAAGAGAGTGGAACGAGTGGATCTTCGTCTCGTCACCCATCCGGTCGATTTTATTGATGGCGGCAAGCACCGGCTTCTTCGAACGGAGAAGCATCTTGGCGACTTCTTCGTCGAGCGGATTCGGTCCGGTCTGTCCGTCTACGACGAGAATCACCGCATCGGCTTCCGCGATCGCGATCTCAGCCTGGAGCTTGACTTCTTCATGGAACGGAATCGTGCCGGAGAAATCGATTCCCCCTGTGTCGATCAGCGTGAACCGGCGGCCGAAAAGATCGGTTTCCGCATAGAGGCGATCGCGGGTGATCCCCTCCTGTTCGTCGACGATGGAGATCCTTTTCTGGCAGATCCTGTTGAACAGAGCCGATTTTCCCACGTTCGGGCGGCCCACTAAAGCGATTTTCGGCAGCATATAAATCTTTTTTCTCGGAAGAGTATAGACGATCCGCCCCCAGGACTCAACAGAAAATGTTAGTAATAAAAAATTATTAATAATTGATATAAATAAAAGCCAATAATAAAATAAGATCAAATTAAAAAGGTGAAATAATGTCTACCGAACTTTCAAATTTGAGAGAAAGTTCCCCCCGCTCCGTATGGGCCTCCTACGCCCAGGAGACGATGGAGCGCGAAGAAGCTCAGGCCGCTGCCTCTGGGCGGAAGAAGTGGTTTGAAATCGCCAAAATCGTCGCCTACTGCGCAGGGCTGGTTCTCCTTGCAGGGATTGCAGCGGGGCTGCTCGCCCCTTCCCCATACGCTATCGTCCTGGCTCCGCTGGGAGCTCTCTTCGCGGTCTACTGCGTCCTCCCTGCCGCCCGGAAGGTGAAAGAGGCGATCTGGGCGATCCGCCGCCTGGTCAAAGAGGAAACAGGCCACCGGACGACCCTCCAAGAGCTCAAGGCCTGCCGAAAAGCTTTCGAAGAGGACTCCTATTTCAATCGCTATGCGGACGCCCATGCTTCTGAACACCCCTCGGCCAAAGACCTGCTTGAACTGCACCGCAAATACGAGGCATTCATGCGCCTTCCCGAGTTGGAATTCCCTCCCGAGCTTCAGCTATAAACACTTGCAATACAGCCACTTAATGAGCGACCATTTTAACGCCCATGTTAAAATAGTCGCGACCAAAATAACATATATGTTAAATTGGTCGTATGAAAAGAGTCTACGAAGCCATCCTTGAATCGCACCTGGCTGAACATCGCCAGATGATTTTTCTCTCAGGACCTCGCCAGGTGGGGAAAACAACAACCAGCCTTGAAACTTCTTCCGAAAATCCTCTCCACTACTATTTCAACTGGGATAACGACAATCACAGAGCTCTCATTCTCCAGGGGCCTGAAGCAGTCGCGCAAGAAACAAAATTGAGCCAAATCAGAGAAACCCTTCCGGTTCTCGTATTCGACGAAATCCATAAATACAGGAACTGGAAACGGTTCCTGAAGGGTTTTTTCGATACCTACGAAAAAAAATGGCGGATTTTTGTTACAGGAAGCGCCAGGCTCGACGTTTATAAACGGGGCGGAGACAGTCTGATGGGCCGCTATTTTCTCTATCGGCTCCATCCTCTTTCGATTCGCGAAGCTGCCGACCCTACGCTTCCTGCCGCCGAAATCCAAAAGCCTGTTGAAATAGCTGCCGCGGATTACGAAACCCTTCTGCAATTCGGAGGATTTCCAGAACCCTTCCTTAAGAGGAGCAAATCGTTTTTCCAACACTGGAAAAGACTCCGCTTCGAACAATTGATCAGAGAAGATCTGCGCGACTTAAGCCAGGTTCAAGAAATTGGGCAAATGCAGCTATTATCAGAAATCTTGCAAGAAGAAGCCTCCCATTCATTGAATTTCTCACATCTTGCCGGAAAAATCGGCGTTTCATCCCCGACCTTGCACCGCTGGATCGAACTTTTGAAAAATCTCTACTTTTGCTTTACGATCCAACCCTGGTCGAAGCATTTAAGCCGCTCTTTGGTTAAAGAGCCTAAAATCTATCTTTGGAATTGGGCTTACGTCGATTCGGTTGGAGCGAGACTCGAAAACTTTGTTGCTTCGCATTTGTTTAAAGCCGTTCAGTTCTGGACCGACCGCGGACTGGGAGAATATGGGCTCTACTACTTGAGGGACAAAGAGAAAAGGGAAGTCGATTTCCTCGTTACGAAAAACCGCAAGCCGTGGTTTTTGGTCGAGGCCAAAAGCTCTGGGGAGAAAGGAATCTCGAAGTGGCTCTATTATTATCAGGAAAAGCTGCAGGTTCCTCACGCCTTCCAAATCGGCTTTGACCTGCCGTTTGTAAACAAGGATTGTTTCTCCGTAGACGGTCCTGTAATCGTCCCGGCCAAAACCTTTCTTTCCCAACTCATTTAATCGGGTTCGCCGACTTCCTTGAACATCAGCTCGAAGACTTTGAGCAGTTCGTCGCGAGTGAGGTAATTGATTTGGTCTTCCTGGCCGATCACGTCTTCCAATAGACCTTTCTTCCTCTCGATCATGTCGTGGATGTGCTCTTCAATCGTATGCTTCGTGACAAGCTTGAACACCTGGACGCCGCGGTTCTGCCCGATCCGGTGGACCCGGTCGGTCGCCTGGTTTTCCTTGGCAGGGTTCCACCACCGGTCATAGTGGATGACGATCGAGGCGACGGTGAGGTCGATGCCGACGCCAGCGGCGAGGAGCGAGGCGACGAACACTTCGCAGGCGGGGTCTTCGCGGAAACGGCGGAGCTGCTCGCTCCGGTCGCGCGTGGAACCTTTGATCGAGGCGTAGCCGATCCCCTTTTTCCTGAGGTGCGCTTCAATGATGGCGAGCATGTCGAGAAATTGAGAGAAGACGACGACTTTCTGCCCGCTGTCGTGCGCTTCATAGAGCAATTCGACGAAGAGATCCCATTTCCCGGAAGAAACTGTATGGAAGTTCTTGATGTCTCCTGAAATCAGCGCAGGATGGTCGCAGATCTGCTTGAGCTTGGAGAGGGCCGAGAAGACGTGGACGTAGGGAATAGGCTTCGATTCGTCGCGCAAATCCTGATAGACGGTCTCTTTCATCTGATAGGCGACGTCGCGGTAGAGCTTTTTCTGATCTTCAGAAAGGTCGCAGTAGGAGATCTCTTCGATCTTTTCGGGAAGGTCGGTGAGCACTTCGCTTTTTTTGCGCCGGAGGATGAACGGTTTGACCAGCTTGCCGAGAAGGGCCATTTTTTCCTCGTCGCGGTTCTTCTCGATCGGGTTGACGAAGAGGTCGCGGAAGACGACGTCAGGGGGCATGTAGGAGGGAAGGACGATGTCGAAGAGCGATTTGAGTTCGCGGATCCGGTTTTCGATCGGCGTTCCGGTCAGGCCGAGGCGCATTTGGGCATTGATGCCGCGGAGCGCCTGGTGGGTTTGGGATGTATGGTTTTTTGCGATTTGGATCTCGTCGAAGATCGCTACTTCGAAGCGGATCGATTTAAGATTTTCGCGGCCCGTGCGGAGAATGCCGTAGGATGTAAGGAGGAGGTCGTATTTGTTCTCAAAATCCTCGAGCGTCCTTTCCAGGCCGTAGTATGTGCATACGCGGATCTCGGGAAGAAACCGCTTAAGGAGCTCCTGCCAGTGGTAGATGACCGAAGTGGGGCAGACGACGAGGTATTTGTTCCCTTTCATTTCGTCTTCGTTGATGACGGAAGCCAAGAGCGCCATCGTCTGGTGGGTTTTCCCCAGCCCCATATCGTCGCAGAGAAGCCCCGAGAGGCCGTGGCAATAGAGGAACCAGAGCCAATGGAGCCCCTGTTCCTGATAGGGGCGGAGAGTGGCTTTGAGCCGCGAGATATCGAGGATCCGGTCAGTTTCAAGCCGCGAGAGTTCTTCAAGAAGGTTGCGGGTCTCGCGCGATTCGGGATCGTCCCCTTTGGGTTCCTGGATTTCTTCGAACACGGTGAGGCGGATCCACTCGAGGGTGTTGAGGCGGATGAGCCCTTTTCTCCGGTCGAGCCGCCGCTTGTGAAGCTGCCGGATCCAGTTGAAGCGGGGTTCTTTTAAACTGAGAAGTCCTGCAGGGGAAAAGAGATGCCGCTTTCTCTCCTGAAAAGCGTCCCAGATCGAAAAGGCGTCGATCGTCCCTGAGTCGGAAAAGTAGGCGAGGTCGACGAGCCACTCTTTTCCTCTCTTCCTTCTGTCGCGGACGATTTTCCTGATCTTGAGCTGGAGGCGGGCCGGTTTTTGCAGGCGGGGATCGATTTCGAGGATGTAGGGCTTCAGCGGCTCCAGCTCGTAGGCGAGGAAAGCGGGCTCCTGCGCAGCGGGGATGACGGTCCGTTCGCGGTATCTTTCGGGAAGGCGCGCAGCAGGCGGAATTTCAGAAAAGCCTTTCCCTTCGCCATAGACATAATCTCCGTACATCTTGAGTTTTGCCGGATCGACATGGGAGGCGTATTCGATTTTCGGGTCGATCTGGATCTGGCCGCTGCCGCTCAAAGAAATCACGAGTCCGGTTTTGTCGATGATCGGCTCCGAGCTGAAAAATCCCTGCACCTGCTCCAGCTCGTCTTTGTGAGCCTGGATGAAGGGGGAGATTTCGTCTTTCGGAACTTTCAGTCCGGGGTGGAGAGGGAGGCGGCCCGAGCTTTCCTTCTTCATGTAGAAGCCCTGGCCTTTGATATAGACCCATTCGTCGAAATGGCGCGTCTCTTCGTATTCTTCGGGGAAATTGAGTTCGGCGTCGAAAGAGAGTTCTCCATCGAGGCTTAAGTTATATGTGAGGTGGGACTCGAGACTTCCCAAATGAGTCTGGAAGCCGGAAAAATTGTGCAGCCAGAGACGGTGGCGGTTGATGAAATCGGCCATCTTTTCTCTGGGAACGACTTTCTCTTTCTCCTGGAACATCCAGTCATGCAGAAGATAAAATCCCCTGTCGGGAAGATAGACCCAGGGGACGAATGCGGAGGCCCGTTCGGAGGATAAATCGCCCGGTTCGAACACGAAAAGCTGGATGTGGAGATTTCCTTCCGGGTCGAACTGAAGCCGGTAGCGGGCTTTCAGCGGCTCTGGATGAAGGGAGACGAACCGCTGGAGCGTTTTCCCCGACTCCGAGAGAGCGGAGGCGACCCCTTCGGGCGGGATGGCGTCATTTTGGAAATGGGGATCGTGGCGCCTGCGGTAAAAACCTTTCCCTTCGACAAAAAGCCAATCTCCGATGGGAACGCCGGCGAAATCAGACTCGCCCCGCGGCGCTTTGCCCCGGTGCTGGATCCGGAAAGAGCGGCCCGCTTCGTCGTATTCGATCTTTTCGATGCTCTCGTCTTCCCCTTCAAAGACCTTCAGAGGAGATTGCACAGTCGAAAGCGCGGGGATGATCCAGGGCCAGCTCACATTCGAGATATAGAACCAGACTCCGAGCTGGGGAAACTTCAGCGTGATTTCCGAAGGGATCGGCTGTCCCTCGTAAATGATTTCATACGGCTCTTTTTCATCATCGAGCCACATCAGCCATTTGGCCAGATCGGACCAAAACGAAAGCTCGAAACGGAGGGAATGGCTTGCTTTTCCGGCCCGGTACTGGACAATCTCTTCGGAGGAGAGGTTGGAAAACTTGATCGAGGTCTCCTCAGTTTCAACGACCCGTTCGGCGACCACTTCATCGAGCTTTTTTTTAGCTGCGGCTGTTTTTGCCTCAATGGCGAAAAGCCGCTTTTTCGTCTTTGATTCGCAGGAGTAAACGCCAGGCTTCTCTTTTTTAAGACAGTCGGTGTCGTAGCCATGCCGTTTGCTGGCCATCTGAAAGAGGCGGTTCCAGAGCGATTTCCGGTAGCGGATGTGGAGCGGATCGGAGTGGCCGTTATAGATTCTCAGGTAGGCGGCAGCCAGGTGGGGGCATCCCCGTCCGCTTTCGGAAACTTTGCAGGTGCAGAACGAGTCGGTGACGGTTCCGTCGTCTTTGATTTGGAGGAAAGGGAAGAGTTTCTTTTTCCCTTTCTCCTGAACCTCAACCTGATACGTCCCTTTTGAGAAGAGCAGTTCTCCGACGGCCTTCGATTCAAGCAAGGCTTCGGCCTGGGGGCGGTACTCTCGGACAAACTCCGGCTGATGATCCATGCGAGGAAAACCCGACACTCACCCATATGGGCCTTCCCCTCATTGTAGAAGGCCCTGCCGATTCTGTCCAGGGTTCCAGCCAAAAACTAGGAGAGAAGCGCAGCCGGGGCGTGGTATTCATACCCAAGGTCTTCGGCCACATGGGC
>CAYPZU010000005.1:27809-36592 GCA_964415395.1 uncultured bacterium | reverse complement strand
GTTTGTCACTTTTCCCCGGTAGACATTCAGGCCGTTCATTAGGTGCCTGTCTTCGAGAAGAGCCTTTTTATAGCCGAGGTTCGCCAGTTTCAGGGCGTATGGATAGGTGGCGTTGGTCAGCCCCTGCGTGGAGGTGCGGGCGCAGGCGGCGGGCATGTTGGTCACCGCGTAATGGACGACGCCGTCGACGACGTACGTAGGATCGGAGTGGGTCGTGGCGCGCGAGGTTTCGGTGCAGCCTCCCTGGTCGATCGAAATATCGACGATAACTGAGCCGGGCTGCATCTTCTTGACCATCGCCTTCGTAATCAATTTAGGCGCCGTCTTGCCAGGAATGAGAACCGCGCCGATAACGAGGTCTGCCTGGAGCACAGCTTCCTCGACAGAGGCGGGTGTAGAATATACCGTTTTGAGTCCGGGAGAATAGAGCCGGTCGAGCTCTCTTAGCCGCGAAAGGCTCCGGTCGAAAATCGTCACATCCGCGCCTAAACCGAGAGCCATCCGCATCGCCTCGGTTCCTGCGACGCCTGCGCCGAGGACGACGACTTTGCCCCGCTTCACTCCGGGAATTCCGCCCAAGACCACTCCCCTTCCCCCGTTGACGATCTGGAGCGCTGTCGCCCCGGCCTGGATCGCAATCCGGCCTGCAATCTCGCTCATCGGATGGAGAAGCGGCAGCCTCCCGTCGTTGTCGGTCACGGTTTCATATGCAATCCCGATCACTTTGCGCTCGAGAAGATGCTTCGTCTGCTCGGGATCGGGAGCGAGGTGGAGATAAGTAAAGAGAACCTGCCCTTCATGCATGAGGGGAAATTCGCTGGGTTGAGGCTCTTTTACCTTGATGATCAGTTCGTTTTTGTAGATCTCTTTCGCCGTCTCGACAATTTCCGCCCCCGCTTTTTTGTACATTTCGTCGGGGAAGCCGATTTTCGTTCCTGCGTTGGTCTGCACCTGAACCGAATGCCCCGCTTCGACAAACGAACGGACCGTATCGGGCGTCGCTCCAACCCGGTATTCATCCTTTTTCACTTCCTTCGGGACGCCGATCTTGGTTCTCATGCAGTCAACTCCATTTTTTAAAGAAGACTACATTACTCGATCAGCCCTATTTGGTACAGATGCTCCC
This sequence comes from uncultured bacterium, assembly GCA_964415395.1. Lineage (GTDB taxonomy): Bacteria > Chlamydiota > Chlamydiia > Chlamydiales > SM23-39 > CAYPZU01. The sequence goes on along the minus strand of CAYPZU010000005.1, from coordinate 35,466 downwards.
TTCGAACACTTTTTTCGCAGGACCGGCGAGCTTGAGAGAATTGTTTTCGATGAAAATCTGAAGCGTCCCGCCAGGGCAGCGGATCTGAATCGGGCTGGGAAGAGAAAATAGACGGTGGGCCGCATAAGCGACAGCGGCGGCGCCGGTGCCGCAAGCCAAAACTTCCCCTTCGATTCCCCTTTCGAACGTCCGCACGGAAACTGAGCCGTCGGAATGAAGCGAGGCAAAATTGACGTTGGCGCCGCGGGGAGCAAAAAAAGGATGGCGGCGGAAAAAAGGGGCGGCTTGCAATACAGGAACGCGCGATGCGTCAGCAACGAATAAGACAGCGTGAGGGACTCCGGTATCCAGATAAAACAGATGGCTCGATTCGAGTGGGTGGACTTTGAAATCCCGGGGCTCTCCCAGATCGACGCAGGGAAGGCCGTTTTTCCATTCGCCGTGGACGATCCGGTCAGCTGCGGCGATGCGGAAATAGGAGCGCAAATCTCCGCGGTCGCGGAGGAATTGGAGAAGGCAGCGGAGGCCGTTGCCGCAGCTTTCGGCTTCACTGCCGTCCGGATTGAAAATGCGCATCCGATAGTCGGCTTCAAGGTCGGGCTGGATCAGGATGAGCCCGTCGGCGCCGATGCCGAATTTGCGATGGCAGAGCTTTGAAATCAGCGCGGCGTCAAAAGAACACGGTTCATCACTCAAGATGAAATCGTTTCCCGCGCCTTCATACTTGCTAAATAAAAACATGAGGTTCATCTTACTCCATTTTTAAAATAGGAGACCCATATGGCAAGTATAGGAAACGGCATCCAAATTACAGGAAGACAGGGAAGCTTGCAAACAGCGAGATGGGGGGATACGATCCTTCCGATCGGCCGTCTCCGCCATTTGGATGTTTTCGGTAACACCGTGCGAACGGTCGCTGACTATGGAATGGGCTGCTGGGAAAAATCGTCGTTTCTGGACTTCTACTGCGGATCTGCGGAAAAAGCCAAACATGCGTTTTGGACGTTCCTCAAGGAGACGCCTGTCTCCTTTGTCTTCATCCCCAAGTCGATGGAAAAATCCCCTCCCATCGAACTTCCCGGCGGGAGGACGGTCATTCACCTCAAGTGCGGTTGCTATGATGCAGAACACGCAGAGTTCTTTCACGATTTCGTCGTTCCCTATTTCTTTCAGGATGTTTCTTCAGAGCGGGAAGGCTCAGTCGTCGCATTGAAATTCGAAGGAAGCTCTGCTGAGGAAACTATGCAGAAAATCCGGACTCTATTCCGCGGCTTGGAGCAGCGGACAGGGTGCAAATTCGTAGAATATTACATCGATCCCCGACCAGCTCCCGCCGCTGCGGCTCCTGATGCCGCCGGTGCTCCAGCCCCTGCTCCCGCTGCTGCGGCTCCAGCCCCTGCTCCCGCTGCTGCGGCTCCTGCTCCTGGGCCTGAGCGTCCCGGTTACGTTTGCGGGGCAAAATGCCACCAAAGCCCAGTCTATGTCGTAACTGACAGCACAATCACCTTAGGCCAGGGCCAGAGCTTAATTCAAACGCCGCTCAAAGAACCTGGAGAGGCAGATTGGGTTCTCTTGAAACAGGAGAGTTCAAAGGCAGCAGAAAACCTCGGCGATCGGATTGCGAAATATCCCAAGCTGGAAGGACATTGGGGGCCTGTTTTGGGAATGTTGAGTGCCGAACCGGAGAGAACCGCAATTGGTTTCGAGGTACGAAGCAATCTTGCCGCTTCCGTTCCGGATTCGGACGCCCTGACGTTCTCCGAAGAACAATTTCTGAGAACCCAAAGCTCTTCTATTTAAGAAGAGCTTCGACATCTTTCATCGAGGTGACGATCTTGTCGAGGAGGCCGAATTCTTTGGCCTCTTCGGCAGTCATCCAGTTGTCGCGGTCGATCGCTTTTTCAATCGCTTTCCGGTCTTTGCCTGTTGCGTGCGCGTAGATGTCGACGATCACACCGCGGGTCTTTAGCATTTCTCTTGCCTGGATATCGAGATCGGTCGCCTGTCCGCGGATCACGCCGGAAATGAGCGGCTGGTGGATCATGATCCGGGAATTCGGGGTAGCTAAACGCCTGCCTTTATCGGCGACGAGGCTGAGGAGCGAGCCCATCGAGGCGGCCAGCCCTGTTACCAGGGTGATGACTGGCGAAGAGAGCATTTTGATCTGATCCCAAATGGCAAATCCGGAATCGACCGAGCCGCCAGGGGAATTGATGATGAAGAGGATCGGCTTGCCGGGAGCGATATGATCGAGGTACCAAAGCTTCCGGATGATTTCCTTGGCCGAATCGCCGTCGACGCCGTCGGAAAGGAATATGCGGCGCTTTTCGAGCATCGCCGTTTCGATTTTGTCGTTGAGGTTCTTCGGTTTTTCTTCGCGTTCGCAGTCAGCCATAGTTCAACTCCCTTTCTCCTTATTTTCCTCGCCGCCCCAGTTTTTGTCGATGAGTCGTTTTCGCCCGAATAATAAATATATAAATATGCGGGCTTAAAGAAGAGAAAACCGCTTTTTCATCTGAGCGGTCAGGCGCGGACAGAGAACGTCAAGGCGATCTCCCTGCTCTTCCATCGCCTCCCGCCAATTGTGCCGGAGGTGGGCTCTCATGCCGCGCATCCCATCGGCCAGAGCTGCCGGAGCGAGCGAGCTCAGATCTTTCAGAAACTCAGAGAAATCCCGGAGAACATCGCTGCGGCTCTCGATCCTCCCGTCGATCGGCTTCGTCCAAACAGGCTCAGAGCAGTTTTCGTCGACCGCCCGGCGCATCGCTTCGGAAATTCTTGCCGCGAGATCCCCTTCCAGTTCTTCCGTTTCCAAAAGACCCTTTAGAAAGGCGCAATAGGATTCCTGTCTGCCCGCTTCATTCGCCACAAGCGAGGGGTCGATTCCATTGTCGATCGCAAAAAGAGCCGCCCCTTCAGCAGAAAGTTGCGCCATGACGTTCCCCATGTTGACGTTGCCGAATTCGAGGTCGTAGGAAGAAGATTCTTCATCGAATGAGGCAGGGATAAGCCGGTCGTATTGGCCCGCGATCAGGTCGAGCATGGCAATAGATCCGAGGTTGCTGAAAAACTCAATTCTCTGCTCTGAAGAGAGCTTTTTATAGGAATAACGGGCGAAATCAAAGAGGTTAGCGCCTGACAGTTTTTCGGCATGCATGAGGATGGTTTTTCTTTTGTTGATTTCAGCCCCCGAGAGAGTTCCCAGCCTCAGAAAGTTCATACGGGCGCCCATTGTTTTTTCCAAGGGCACTTTAGCCGCCGATTGAGAATTGAATTGGAGGCTTCTCGAAAGATCGAGAGCCTCGCAGCAGGGAACGCGAAATCCGCTGGCCAGATCCTGGTAAAGGTAGTGGAAGGCGATCTCCTGGGGCGTCGTCAGTTTGAGAACGCACGAAGGATTGTTCAGAACAAAGGTGGGGCCCTCGAGACCGGACTGGGCTTTGAAAGGCTCCCGCCGGAACGCAGCCACTGCTTTACGGGTCTCCGCATCGAAATCGATCTTCGGACGGCGGGAAGAAGAGTCTCCCGAAAAAAGAGCGCTCGCGGAAGCCGTCGCCGTCCGAGTAATCAGTCTCTGCAATTCCTGCTTCTTCAAAGGGGATGCCTCGACCAAGCGGGGCGAGGAGGGCTGGGAGCCTCGTTTGCGCGTTCGCTGTCCAGAGCGCACCTGGGCCGCCGCCAATGAAACGACAGATTGGAAAAAAGTCGGCTCGCCGACTGACTTGGGGCGTTCCCGCGTAGGCCGCGGTTCAAAATGTTGAGGAGGATCAAAACGCAATACGACAGCCACAAAAATCCTATTTTTATAAAATTATGCGGCAGAAAGTTTACGCCTTCAACAAGATAAAGAGCAACCGTAAACCTTTAATCGATCACGATTTCGGGATAGAGCGGAAAGCCCTTGAGGAGCTCGGAAACGCGCTCCTGGGCGCGCCGCATCGCCTTGGTTTCGACATGCGCCCTCGCTTTGGAAGGAGCCTGCGTTTTTTCGTCGATCAAGGGCTTGGCGCCTTTGAGCAGTTCGTAGGCAATCGAGGCGATTTCGCGCATCTCCGGCTCTTTCATGCCTAGAGTCGTTACGGCGGGAGTCCCCATCCGGATGCCGGAAGTGTACCACGGTCCGTTGACGTCGCGCGGGATTGCATTTCGGTTCACCGTGAGCTTCGCCTCTCTTAAGAGGAATTCAGCCTGGCGGCCATTGATGCCGAAGCTCTTCGTCACGTCCATGACAAGCAGGTGGTTGTCCGTTCCGCCGGTAAGGACTTCAGCCCCCTCCTGCATCAGAGCGCCAGCCAGGGCGCGGGAGTTCTCGACGATTTGATGGGCATACTGGGCGAATTCGGGTTTCGACGCTTCTTTGAAAGCGATGGCCTTCGCCGCCATGACATGGGGAAGAGGGCCTCCGAGGACGAGAGGGCAGCCCTTGTCGACAACTTCCCTGAACTCGTTCGTGCAGAGAACGAGTCCCCCGCGCGGGCCGCGGAGCGTCTTGTGGGTCGTCGAAGTGACGATGTGGGCGTGCGGAATTGGATTGTTGTTTCCCGTCATGACTTTTCCTGCGACAAGGCCGGCAAAGTGAGCCATGTCGACCATCAGGACGGCGCCGACCGAATCTGCGATCTCGCGCATTTTGGAAAAGTCGATCAGACGCGGATAGGCCGAATAGCCCGCGATCAGGATAAGCGGCTTTTCTTTTTTGACTTGCGCCTGAAGGTCCGCGTAGTTGATGAGGCCCGTCGCAGCATCGACTTCGTAGCTGACCGACTGCATGATTTTTGAAGAGATATTATGCTTGTACCCGTGAGTCAAATGGCCGCCCGATCCGAGCGCCATGCCCATCACTTTTTGGCTGACGAGCAGTTTCCGAACCCGTTCCAGCTCTTCCGGAGTGAGATCGTCAAGCGTCTTTTTGCCGAGGGCTTCGATCTCTTTCGACTGGATCTTGTGAACGAGAATCGACCAGAAAGCGACCAGGTTGGCGTCGGCGCCCGAATGAGGCTGCACGTAGGCGTGGTCGGCTCCAAAAATTTTCTTTGCATAATCGACGGCGAGTCCTTCGACAGTGTCCACGTTTTCGCAGCCGGCGTAAAACCGGTGGTTGACGTAGCCTTCGCTATACTTGTCCGTGAGGAGATTCCCCATCGCCAGCTGGACGGGCAGGGAGCAGAAGTTCTCCGACGCGATGAGCTTGAGGTGGGATCTTTGGTCTTTCAGCTCCTTGACGATGCTCTCGGCGACCTGGGGGAATTCATGGCTGACCGCGTCGAGAGAGGCCATGTAGGCGATGGCTGCCGGAGTCCGGTGTTTTTCCGCCACTTTGACAAGGTAGTTCGCGAGGAAATGGGATGGTTTTTTCTCAGTTGTCGGTTTCGTTTGCGCAGTTTCCATGGGGGCCTCGATTTTTGCTCTTCAGGATAGCGGGCGGCGATTTTTCCGGATAGATGCAAAGAAAATCCTTTATCAACTCTCTATTTTATCTCGCAATTTCTCAATTCTCTTGCAGGTTTTGCTGGAGAATCGGTAAAGTATCTCCATAAATCTGAAGTTTCCCAGAGGTCCAATTCATGCTCCAATCTTTGAAGGTCGTCCTTGATATTCAAGAACTCGATATGAAAATGATCCGCCTTATGCGCCTGAAGAAAGAGCGCATGAAAGAGCTGGAGCATATCGACTCGCTCCGCCAGGAGCTGACCAAGCAGCAGGCTGATAAAGAAATCGAAATCGCCGACCTGAACCGGACTCTTTCTGCCCAGGAAGTGAAGATCGTCGAGATCAAAGAAAAAATCAAGAAGCTCGAAGCGAAACAGAACACCGTCAAGAAAGTCGACGAGTTCAACGCCCTCACCCAGGAAATGACCACCTCCGAGAGAGAGCGGATCGCCACCGAGCAGATCGCGAGCGACCTGATCGACAAGCGGAACCTCGAAGAGGAAATCCTCGAAAAAATCAAAGAATCGCTCAAGCAGTCTGAAGAGAGCAGCCGCACCCTCGAAAACGAGATCCGCGAAAGCATCCGGCTGATCAATCAGGAAGGGAGCGAAATCAAATCGAGCCGCGACCTCCTCGCCAAAACCGCCGATCCTGAAGTCATGCGGATCTATGAGCGGCTTCTCAACAACAAGAAAGACCGCGTCGTAGTCCCTATCGAAAACAGGACTTGCAGCGGCTGCCACATCGCGCTCACCGCGCAACACGAAAACGTCGTGCGCAAAGGCGAACGCCTCGTCTTCTGCGAACACTGCTCCCGCATCCACTTCTGGCAGGAAAGCGAAGAGATCGAAGGCACGGCTGTCGCAACGAAGCGCCGCCGCCGCAGACTCGCCGGCGTATAAAGTTTCAGTATTGGAATGATCCGGGAAGACAGGCCATCGCTCAGCGCTGATCTCTGGAAACAGGAATCAGCCTCGAGAGGAAAGTCTGGACTTCGCAGGAAAGGATACCAGTTAACGGCTGGGCGCCGCAAGGCGACGGAAAGTGCAACAGAGACTACGCCGCTCCCTGGCAACAGGGGGACAGGCTTGAAAAGGCTGGTTTCAGGAACTGGCCGCACCTCGGGCAACCGGGGGCGCTGCAAACCCTATCCGAAGCAAGGCCGTATGCGGGCTGCGTTTTCCGCGCAATAGCCCCGAGCTGGCCGCATGAGGGGTCTGGCAACAGGCTCCCTAGAGGAATGATGGCTCTCGACAGAATCCGGCTTACCGTCTTCCCGGCTCTTTCCACTACTGAAGAAAATGGGGCCTGAAAAGGCCCCATTTTTTTTATCTGTTTACGGCTTGCAAGGCTTTGGATCGCACTTTTTGCAAGGATCGCACGCTGGCTTTGGGCAGGGTGCTGGTTTTGGAGCTGGGCAGGGCTTCGGCTCGCACTTCTTGCAGGGATCGCACGATGGTTTTGGGCAAGGTGCGGGCGCTGGCGCTAGAGCTGGGCAAGCCTTCGGCTGATCGCAAGGTTTTGGATCGCACTTAGGTTTGCACACTGGCGGCGGCGGCGGAGGGCAAGGTTCAGCTTTTGGAGCTGGGCAAGCTGGCGCTGGAGCCGGAGCGGGGCAAGCAGGCTTTGGACACTGGTTGCAGCACTTCGGTTTGTCGCAAGGTTTCGGCTTGTCGCAGCACGGTTTTTCGCAGCAGGATCCGTTCGGAGCCATCTGCGCGGGTTGATCTTTTTTCTTCATCTGATCGCTCTGGACGCTCTCTCCGTCTGCATACCCATTCAGGCAGCAGAAGGTCAGGACCAGGGCAGGGAATAAAACTTTCAACATAATTTACCTCAATAAAGCAAGAGACTGGATACACTTCCCCATAATACAAGGCCGACTTTGGCACAAGCGAATTAGGCCCTTGGGTGGGTCTTGTCGTAGACTTCCCGCTTGAGCTTCGAAGAGACGTGAGTATAAATCGTTGTAGTGGAAAGAGAAGTGTGCCCCAGAAGCAGCTGAATCGTCTTCAGGTCCATCCCCTTTTCAAGCCAATGGGTGGCGATCGTGTGGCGGATCGTATGGGGAGTGATCCGCTCGGATAGGCCGCTTGCCTTCAAATAGGCGGCGAACATCCGGTCGATCGAGCGGACGGTGAGCCGCGTCCCCCATTTATTGAGAAAGATCGCCTCTTTGTCCCTTTCCGCCTTGTGTTCCTTGCCATCCAGATGCCTTTCCGGATGG
>CAYPZU010000005.1:12748-27799 GCA_964415395.1 uncultured bacterium | reverse complement strand
ATCCACTCCGCCGCATTTTGAGTAATGGGCGCCTGCCTTTGCTTTTTTCCTTTTCCCAATATATTAAGAACCAAGTTCTTAGAATCGAAATCCCTGCGGCTTAATCCAGCGAGTTCGCTGAGGCGAAGCCCTGAGCTGTAGAAAAGCTCGAGAATGGCCCGATCTCTCAGCCCCAGATAATCGGCGATGTCGGGCTGGTTAAAGAGATGCTGCACCTGTTCGTAGGCGATCGAAACCGGGAGGCGCTTTTCCTTTTTGGGGCTGTCGATCTCCTCGAGGGGATTTTCCGAGGCGAGCTTTTCTCTCACCGCATACTTATAGAGGCTTCTCAGAGCTGATAAGCGTCTGAGCACCGTCCGGACGCTCGCTTTTTCCTCATAGAGTTTCGATAGATACCGGCGGATCAGCCGCTTCGAAACCGCCTCGATCCGGTCGACCTCTTCGTCCTTTGCAAAGGCGCTGAACGAGGAGAGATCGATCCGGTATCCTCTCAGCGTATGAGGCGAGACGCCTTTGGCTACCTCAAGGTGGTTCAAAAAACGGTCGACGGCCTGGCAGAAGTCCATTGTCATCCTTTTCTCCCTATGCTATCATTTTTGAAAAAAAGACGGCCATGATCACATTAGAAAATATTTCCAAGCGCGTTGGAACGCGCACTCTTTTTGAAAACGTTACATTCACTTTCAATCAAGGACGCCACGGCCTTACAGGCCCGAACGGATCGGGAAAATCGACCCTGATGAAAATCATGATGGGCCTCGAGCCGCCCACGACAGGGATTGTGACTCTGCCGAAAAAGGTGGGCTTCCTGAAACAGCGGATCGAAGATTTCCGCGACTTTACCGTCCTCGACACGGTGATCATGGGAAATACCCGCCTCTGGGACGCGATGGCGGAGAGAGACCGCCTCTATGAGCAGGAAATGACCGACGAAATCGGAATGCGCCTCGGCGAACTGGAAGAGATCGTCGCGGACGAGGACGGCTATTCAGCCGAATCGGAAGCGGAAGTGCTCCTCATCGGGATGGGCCTTCCCGAAGAATACCACCGAAAAAAAATGCACGAGATCCCGACCGACCGGCAATTCCGCGCGCTTTTGTGCCAGGCGCTTTTCGGCCACCCGCAGGCGCTGCTTCTCGACGAGCCGACGAACCACCTCGACCTCGAATCGATCTCCTGGCTCGAAGGATTCCTCCACAATTACGAAGGAACCCTCGTCGTCGTCAGCCACGACCGCCACTTCCTCAACTCGATCTGCACGCACATCGCCGATATCGACTACGAGACGATCATCACGTATCCAGGCAACTACGATGCGATGCTTACAACGAAAATGGCCGTCCGCTCCCGCGCGGAAGACGAAAACAAGGCGAAGGAAAAGAAAATTTCCCAGCTGAAAGAGTTCGTCGCCAAATTCGGCGCAGGGACCCGCGCCAGCCAGGTGCAGTCCCGCGTCCGCGAAATCCAGAGGCTGCAGCCGCTCGATCTCAAAAAATCAAATATCCAGCGCCCTTATATCCGCTTCCCCCAGCCGGAAAAGCAGGCGGGGCAAGTCGTCTTGAAAGCCGAAGGGCTGTCAAAAGGCTACGGCGGAGATCCTGTGATCCGGAATTTCTCGTTCGAAATCCAGCGCGGCGATAAAATCGCCGTCATCGGGAACAACGGGCGCGGGAAAACCACCCTTCTGAAACTCCTTGCCGGCCGTTTTGAACCGGACGCCGGGAAAATCTCGCTCGGCCATGCAGCCGACATCGGCTATTTCCCCCAAAACCACGGCGAAGTGCTCCACAAGCACACCGAGCAAACAGCGTTCGACTGGCTCAAAGCTAAAAAAGAAGTCGTCTTCGACCAGGACGTGCGCGGGGTGCTCGGGAAAATGCTCTTCGGCGGCGACGACGCCTTCAAACCGCTCCGGAACCTCTCCGGCGGAGAGGCGGCCCGCCTAATTATCGGAGGCTTCCTCCTTACTGGCCCGAATTTCCTGATCTTCGACGAGCCGAACAACCATCTTGACCTCGAAGCTGTTTCCGCGCTCGCCTGGGGCTTGGAAGATTTTAAAGGAACTGCTATTGTGGCAACGCATGACCGGGACCTGATCAACGGATTTGCGACGAAGATCATCGCTTTCGAAGAGAACGGAATCCACGTCCACCAGGGGACTTTGGATGAATACCTGGAGAAGAAGAAAAAGCTTCAAACCGCGGCGAAGTGATTATCCCATTCACCAAACCCAAATTCTTAAGCCTCGACTTCAAACAACGACATAAAAAATGCGCCGAGCTTCTCCGCTCTTATTATGAGAAGCTCCACAAAGGGCAGCCGCTCGATCAGGATGCCTTTTTCTACTACAATCAGCTCCTCGCCTGGCTGAAAGAGGAGCCTTTTGCAAACCGCGACCTGAAATCGCTTTCCAACCAATACCACTGGCACCTTTCCCGCGCGGGCCATTCTCTGAAAGAGCACAATCTTCTCCCCCATATCCGCACAGGCGACCGGACGCCGCTAGCCGGCTTCCCCGAAGCCGCCATCTACCTCGACAACGTCCGCTCCGCCTACAACGTCGGCAGCATCCTCCGCACCGCGGAAGCCCTCCGGATCGGCAAGGTCTATTTCTCCTCGAAAACGCCCTTCATCGACAATGAAAAAGTGGATCGGACAGCGATGGGAGCGGCCCAGATCGTCCCCTGCTTCCAGAACATTCCCCTTTCTTCCCTTCCGCGCCCGATCATCGCCCTCGACACGAGCGATGAAGCCGTCTCGGTCTCCGAATTCCTCTTCCCCGAAACCTTCACGCTCATCCTCGGCAACGAAGAGTACGGCATTTCGAATGAATCGCTCCAGTGCGCCGACTATCTGATCCAGATCCCCCTTCTCGGGGCCAAAAACTCCCTCAACGTCGCCTGCGCGTTTGCGATCGCAGCGGCAGAAATCAGAAGGCAGAAATGAAAAAAAACATCGGAACGCCCGGGCGGATCATCCGCTTCGGCATCGCCCTCATTCTCCTCTTTCTCGCCTATCAGCGGCAGAGCTGGATTCTTCTTGGCTTCGGCCTTTTTACTCTCTACGAATCTCTCGCCAGCTGGTGCGTCGTCTACGCCCTCCTCGGCATCAACTCCTGCCCCCTCAACAAAAAATAACTTGTAACCTGACAGGGGAAAAATTTTTAAAACCTAGACAGTCGGGCTGCTCCGCCCCCGCTGCCCTGGGGACTGGTTCCGGCTTCGATAACCGGTCGCGCGAATCGATTACTGCCGCCTACTGCGTGGCGGCAAACAAGCAGATGCACTCCCTACCCCGCCTACGGCTACGCGACCTAGAGGTCAGCTCCGCCGTTATTTACGGCGGGGTTTCTCTTTGCCGGCTGCGCCAAGTGGCGCTAACCAGCCTCGGGCTGCACGCAGGGTCCCTCTTCGAGGGAACCCTCTCTGCGTGCAGGGAGGGTCCGCTTCTCTTCGTTCGCGTCCCGCCCCTACCGGGAGTCTTCCTCATTTTACGATTCATTGTTATTTCAAATTGAAATCTATCAGTTCCCCTAAGTTTGGAAAATGGGGGCTGCGGGGGGCTTCCCCCGACGTGCTGGGCCGTGAGCGAAGCGAGGCGGCCCATTTCTGCACGCAGAGAGGGTTCCCTCGAAGAGGGACCCTGCGTGCAGCCCGAGGCTGGTTAGCGCCACTTGGCGCAGCCGGCAAAGAGAAATCCCTCCGTAAAAACGGCGGAGCTGACCTCTAGGTCGCGTAGCCGTAGGAGGACCCTGAGGGGCCCCCGAAGACGTCGCGTCTTTGGGGAACAGGGGGGATAGGGAGTGCATCCGTTTTTTCTGCCGCCACGCAGTAGGCGGCAGCAATAGACTCGCACGACCGGTTATCGAAGCCGGAACCAGCCCCCAGGGCAGCGGGGGCGGAGCAACCCGACTGTCTAAATCACTAATTAAATTTCCAGCTCGCGTGGGTTTTATTTCGGGAAGGGGAAGCGGCGGAGGTCGTCTGCGACGAGCGTGTTGGGGAAGATGGTCCGGGCTTCCTCGCCGAGGATTTCCGGATCGCGATAGCGGGCCGAGAAGTGGGTGAGAATGAGCGTTTTGACGCCAGCTTCTTTGGCCAGCTCGGCTGCCTGCTTGGCTGTCATGTGCTTATGCTCGAGCGCAAGCTGCCTGTCTTCGTCGAGGTAGGTGCTCTCGCAGAGAAGCACTTTGGCCCCGCGGGCGATCTCGAGCGCTTCCTTGCAGGGGCGGGTGTCGACGACATAAGCGAATGCGTCGCCAGGGCGGAGATGGCTCACTTCGTCGAGGGCAACCCACTGGTTCCCCACGAGAAGCCTTCCTTCTTTTTCCAGCTTTCTCACGTCGGGCCCGCCGACGCCCATCTCTTTGAGCTTTTCTTTGTTGAATTTGACAGCGTCCGGCTCAGTCACCCGCCAGCCGAGATTGTCAATTCCATGATCGAGATATTGGGCTTCGATGCGGAATTTTCCATCGTCCTGAACCAGTCCCGGCTTGCCGACGGGATGCTCGACGACGTGGATATTTTCGCGGTACATGCAGCAGTAGCGGAGCCTGTCGAAGAATTTCTTCCCGCTGGCGGGGTAATAGCAGTGGATCGGATGGGTCACTTTGTCAAGGTTGAGGCGCATGAGCATCGAGCCGAGTCCCAAGCAATGGTCTCCATGGAAGTGGCTGATGAAGATGCGGTTGACGACGGGCGGCGCGATCTCGGCGAAAATGAATTGCCGCTGCGTCCCCTCGCCCGGATCGAAAAGAAGCCCCTCGTCGTTCCAGCGGACGAGATAGGCGCCATGGTTTCGGAAGCGGGTGGGCTGCTGGCTGGAGCATCCCAGGATGGTGATATCGCGAACGCTCATGCCGGAACCTTTTGGGCGAAGAATTTATACCGGCCCATCCAGGCGCCGATCAGCGCGCCCATGATATGGGCGGTGTTGGCGATGTTCAGAACAAAGTGGGACGAGGAAAAAATCTGGACGAAGAACGAGCCGAGCTGGAGAGCGAACATCGCGCCGATGAAAAGAAGCAGGAATAAAATGGTCGCGCGGTTCAGGGGATAGCCCTCCCAGGGGGCGATCCGCTCGCGCATCCAGATGAAGCCGGCGAGGCCCATGACAACGCCCGAATAGCCGATGAAAAAAGGGCCGCTCATCAGATACTGGACGGTATTGGAGCCGATGCCTGCAGCGAGCGTCAGAAGGAGCGTTTTTAAAAAACCGATCCGCTGTTCGATCGGTCGTCCCAAAACCCAGAGCCAGATCATGTTGAAGAGGATGTGGAGCAGATCCTGATGGAGGATCGCGGGCGTGAAGAGGCGCCACACTTCGCCCTGGCGGATGCGGACGAACAACTCCCCTTCGGCTGGCGCCGTGTCCTCTCCTTTGATTTTCAGGAGGACCCATTCATAAGCGCCCCGCCAGAAAGGGGTTTTTTCCAGCGTCTGCAGCGCCGCGGCAGCTTCAGGAGTGATGTTTTCGAGCTTTTGATCCGAGGTGATTTTGTATTTCTGGACGATCTCTTCGATCAGTTCGATGGCGGGAGGGAGATCGTAGAGAAGCAGCGCCTGGATCGGCGTAATGAGAAAGCTTTTTTCGGAAAGGCCTTCTTCGCGCATGGGGATCTCCTCCACCGCGTTCAGAAAGAACATCAGAGAGCAAAGAGCGATCATGAAGTGAGTGAAATGGGAAGCGAAACGGCGGGCCGGTTTCTCTTCTTCAGCCATCTCCTCCTCCCCCTCTTCGATTTCCTCTTGTTCCTGTTCGATCTGCTCCTGGACGGGCGTATCGAACTCGGCGTCGGACGGGCTGCTTTGGAAGCGCTGAAAGGCATCCATGGCTTTGTCGATCTGATCTTCGTCGTGCACCCAGATCTGGTAGGACATCGAGCCATCCTGCGGATCGAACGAAACTTCGCAGCTGTTTTCAATCTTGCTGCGCTTCAGATAGGAGGAAAGGCGGCGCGCCTGATTTTCGTTCGTAAGGATTCCAATACTTCTCATAATGCTTTTATCTTCTCGATGATTGCTGAAGTGGCAAGGCTCGGGATTCTGCGGACGAGATGGAGCCTGCCTCCATTCTCTTTCACAACGCCGGCCTCGATGCAGTTTTCGCCGTATTCGGCCCCGTTCACATGGACGTCGGGCTTGATCTTCGCCAAAAGCGCCCGGGGATCAGTCTCCTCGAACCAGGTCACATAGCTGACGAAAGAGAGCGCCGCCATCATCTCCAGGCGGTGCTGCAGCGAGATCAGCGGGCGATCCGGGCTCTTGTATTTCCGGATCGAGGCGTCGGAGTTCAGGGCAACGATCAGGCAATCAGCCTGCTGCGCGGCCTCGTGCAGGATGAACAGATGCCCGGCGTGCAATAGATCGAACGATCCATTCAGCGTCGCGATCGTTTTTCTCTCTTTCCGAAGCGCTCTGACCGTTTCCTCAATTTGCTCGGGCTCGACGAGTTTTTTTTGGAGCCACAAGGGCTGCATGGGGAACCTTCCGTTTCGGGAACGCTATTTTAAACACTTCATGGTAGTAATCGACGAAATGGACCTCGAGCCCTTTCTTGAGGTACTCGGGGAGCTCGTCGTAATCGCGTAGGTTTTCTTTCGGGAAAATCAGTACGTTGAGTTTGGAGCGCTTGGCGGCGATCAGCTTCTCTTTCAATCCGCCGATCGGCAGGACGCGGCCTGTCAGCGTCAATTCGCCGGTCATCCCGAGATTCTCGCGGATCGGCTCGTCGAAGAGGAGCGAGAGGAGGGAAGTGACCATCGTAATGCCTGCCGAAGGGCCGTCTTTCGGAGTCGCCCCCTCGGGGATGTGGATGTGGATCTGCGATTTCTCGAAGAACGGCGTTTCCGGAGCGATTTGCGATGAAAACGTGTGAGCGTAGGTCCAGGCGATCTGGGACGATTCCTTCATCACGTCGCCCGCCTGGCCGGTCAGCTTCATCTCCGTCTTATCGGCAGGATACTTGACCGACTCGATGTAAAGCGTCGCGCCTCCCATCGAGGTCCAGGCAAGTCCTGTGGCCACCCCGATCGGGTTGACGTCGTAGTAGCGATCCGTTGTAAAGATCGGTTTGCCCAGATAGCTTGCCAACGTCTTTTCCGAAACGGCAACACTTTGCCGCTTCTTCCCTTTTTCAGGGCCGCGGGCGATCTTCACGGCGACTTTCCTCATGATCTTTTTGATCATGTTCTCGAGCGTGCGGACGCCCGCTTCCCTGGCGTAGCCGTTGATGATTTGAGCGACCGCCCCTTTGGTAAAGGTGACGTCGGAGGCCTTAAGCCCCATGTTTTTCCGGTTGCGCGGGATCAGGTATTTGCTTGCGATCTCGATCTTTTCCGCCTGGATGTAGCCCGAGAGCCGGAGCATCTCCATCCTGTCTTTGAGCGGCTCGGGGATTGTATCGAGAACGTTGGCCGTTACGATGAAAAGGACGTTCGAAAGATCGCACGGGACGTCGAGATAGTGATCCAAAAAGTCTTTGTTCTGCTCGGGATCGAGCACTTCGAGGAGCGCGGAAGCGGGATCGCCGTGGTAGCTGGCCCCCATTTTGTCCACTTCGTCGAGCATGATCACGGGATTCATCGTCTGGGTGTATTTCAGAGCCTGGATCATCTTGCCGGGCATCGCGCCGATATAGGTTCTGCGGTGTCCTTTGATCTCGGCTTCGTCTCTCATGCCGCCGACTGAAAAGCGGTAGAATTTCCTATTGAGGGCGCGCGCCACGCTCTTCCCGATGCTCGTTTTCCCGACGCCGGGCGGACCGACGAGGCAGATGATGCTCCCCTTGACGCCGCCGGTCAGTTTGCCGACGCCGATGAATTCGAGAATCCGCTCTTTGATGTCTTTGAGTCCGTAGTGGTCGTGCTCGAGAACTTTTTCCGCTTTTTTCAGATCGTGGGTTTCCTTGGAGTACATTCCCCAGGGAACGATCGTAAGCCAGTCGATGTAATTGCGGCAGACCCCGTATTCGGCCGACTGGATATCGAGAGCGCTCAGCTTGTCCATCTCCTCGCGGAGCACTTTCATCACTTCTTCAGGGACAGTCCGTTTTTTGAGCCGGTCGTCGAATTTCTCGACGTCGACCGTCTTGTCGTCCTTCTCCATCCCCAACTCTTTCTTGATCGCCTTGAGCTGTTCGCGGAGGAAAAATTCGCGCTGGGTTTTCGAAATCGTCGCTTCGATCCGCTGATTGATCGAGCTTTGGAGCTTGCTCAAATCGAGTTCTTTTTTCAAAAGCAGAAGCGCTTTGTCGATCCGCTTCTCGATGTCAAGCGTCTCGAGCACATCCTGCAGCTCTTCGCGGCTTGCGGTCGTCAGGGCGACGGCGAAATCGGCCAGCCTGCCCGGTTCGGTGAAATCGGAATGGCCGAGGAAAATCTGGAGCTCTTCCTTGAAGAGCGGATTGAGCTTGAGAAGCTCCTTGATCGTCGTGATGATGCTGATCGAATAGGCCTTCAGCTCTTTCGAAAGATGGGCGAGCGGGGTGTCGTCGTGGTATTTCACCTGCGCGATCAATTGCTTGCTCTTCACCGGCTTGACGATCTCAACCCGTTTTTCCATATTGAGGACAACCTGGGCGCCCCCCTGTTCCATCGGGATGATCCGGAGGATGCGCGCCACCACGCCTACTTTGTGCAGATCGTTGATGCCGATCTTGTAGATATTGACGTCTTCTTTTTCAGTGAGGAAAAGTCCGAGGCATTTGTGATCGGTCTTTGCGACGATTTTCAAAACTTCGTAATAGGTTCCCGGCTCGATCACGATCGGAGCGGCCATCCCCGGAAAAAAAGGACGCCGGTTCAAAGGGAGTAAATAGAGCTGGTTTGGATAGGGAAGCGGAGCGACAAGGGCGCGCTCTTCTTTCTTCGGGATCTCCTCTTCGGCCTCTTCAATCACAGGCTCTTCTGCAGGGATCGAATCGTTTTTCGGCTCTTCGTCGTTCAAGTTTACCTCGAAAAGGGTTCAGTTTTCAGGGGAAAGCGTACCAGTTTATCAGGCCCGCCATAAAATGTGCAACGAAAGCTCCCCAATCATTATTTTGAATAGACCTCGCTCAATCTCCCCAGCGCCAAAGCAGAGAGGCAAAGGCCGAAATCGCGCAGAGCGATATCGTAGTGGTTTTCCAGATCGAGGAGATTAACGATGATGAGCGCAAGCCAGAAAGAAACCAGATAAGAAAAGATCCGCGGCTTGAACAGAACGCCCAGACCGGCGAAAATTTCCGCGCCGCCCACGAACATCATCAGAGCATCCACATGCCCTCCAACGATCTTCACCGTCAGAGGAGCCAGATACTGGTTCCAGTCGACGAGAAGATGAAAAAATTTATCCAGCCCCGCAAGAAGAGGGGCCAGCACAAACACTGCGCGCAGAAGATAATAAGCCTGCCGCGCCGGATCTCTCACAGGGGATTGCTCCACAGACAAACCTCAAGATGAATTAACTCCTTTTTTCAAGATGCCCATTTTTTTGGGAAGGAATTTTTTTAAACGCCCTCCAAATCTCCCCGCGTGATAAAATCTTTCGCATGAAAACGCTCATTCTCGAAACCAGCTCCGAAAAGGGATGCCTCATTCTTGCAGACCACGGCAAAGAGATCGCCTCCCTCCCCCTGCTTGGAGGCCCGGAGCTATCGAAAACCCTCGCCCTTTCGGTGCAGACTCTCCTCGCCGAGACAGGCTTCCGGCCCGAGGCCGTCGCTGCAGGATGCGGCCCGGGCTCCTACACCGGGATCCGCGTCGGAGCCGCCCTCGCTCAGGCTCTTTCCTTCGGCTGGGGAGTTCCTCTGACCGGATTCTGCAGCCTCGAAGCCTTCGCTCCGCCAGCTCCCTCTTATGCCGTCCTGATCGACGCCCGGATGGGAGGCCTCTACGCCCTTTTCAGCTCCGAACCTGCCCCCTTGCTTATCGCCCCTTCCGACCCGCGGCTCAACAATCAGCCCCTCTTTTCGCCCCATCCGGAAGCGATTACGCGCCGCACATCCATGCCCTGTTTTGAGGCAGCCATCGACCCGTCTCGGCTCGCCGCGCGCATTCACGAAAACCCGCAGCTTTTCGCCCTCTCCTACCTCTCCGACCCATCAGCCAAACTCCTCTGTCCTTGAACAAAACCTTCCTCTCCACTAGAATAGAAGGAGTTCTTTTGAAACCCTTAACTTTAGAGGTAGTTGGAAAATGCCCAGTGTAAAAGTCCGTATCGGAGAACCCATCGACAAAGCATTACGCGCACTCAAAAAGAAACTCGACAAAGAAGGCATCATGAAAGCCGCGAAAGCGCATCGCTTTTATGACAAACCCTCCGTTAAAAGCCGTCTGAAATCAAAAGCGGCCACGAAACGGACGAAAACCGCCCTCCGCCGCGGCTACTAAGTCTTTTTTAGCAATCGCGCAAATAGTCTGCTAAATAATCGCCTTATGTGCTACCCTAGGGAAAAAGAGATTTTCCAATGAAAGATTTTTACGCGACCCTAGGCGTTTCGCGCGAAGCGACTCCTGAAGAGATCAAAAAGGCTTATCGCAAGAAAGCCCTCGAATTCCACCCTGACCGCAATCCGGGCGACCCGAAAGCGGAAGCCCAATTCAAGCAAGTTTCCGAAGCCTATGAAGTATTGAGCGATGAAAATCGCCGCCGCGTCTACGATCAGTATGGCGAGGAAGGACTTAAAGGCGCAGGCATGGGCGGAGGCTTCCCTGGCGGAGGCGCCGGCGGCTTCTCCTCTATGGAAGAAGCCCTTCGCACCTTCATGGGCGCTTTCGGCGGCGGCCGAGGCGGCGGCGAATCGATCTTCGACTCCTTTTTCGGAGGCGGCGGAGGGGGATTCGAGGAAGAAGGCGGCGCGCGGAAGGGAACGAGCAAAAAAGCGACCGTGCGAGTCGCCTTCGAAGAAGCGGCCCGCGGCGTCGAAAAAGAACTCGCAATCAGCAACTACGTTTCCTGCGAAACTTGCAGCGGATCGGGCGCGCGCACCAAAAATGGAATCAGAACCTGCTCCACCTGCCAGGGTAAGGGGCAAGTCTATCAAAGCCGCGGCTTCTTCAGCATGTCGAGCGCATGCCCCCATTGCGGCGGCGCAGGGCAGGTCATTACCGACCCATGCGGCGCATGCAAAGGCGCCGGGCGCCTAAAAGAGAAGCAGCGGATCAAAATCCGGATTCCTGCCGGCGTCGACAACGGAATGCGCCTCAAGATGAGCGGCTACGGCGATGCAGGCGAAGGAGGAGGCCCTTCAGGCGACCTCTACGTTTATATCGAAGTAGAACCTCACGAAGCGTTCCAGCGGGAAGGCGACGACGTCTATCTCGACCTCCCCATCACGTTCCCCGAAGCCGCCCTCGGGTGCAAAAAAGAAGTGCCCACCCCTCTTGGCGAATCGTGCCGCATCCAGGTTGCGGAAGGAACGCAGAGCGGCAAGCTTTTGCGCGTGAGCGGCAAGGGATTTCCCAACGTTCACGGACAGGGGCATGGCGACCTGCTTGTCCGGGTCACTGTCGAGACTCCAGTCAAACTATCGGAAAAACAGAAAGACTTGCTCCGCTCTTTCGAAGAAATCGAAACGCCCCAAAACCATCCCCGGAAAAAGGGCTTTCTCGAGAAGATCAAGGTTTTTTTTTCTCAATAGTGAAAGCGTTCGCTAAGTGATCGACTTCTTCGCCTTATCCAAGTCTGCGCTCAGCTTCTGTTTCATCTGATCCGTAGGCGTGTTCTGGTAAGAACTGTAGTCTTTTGCAATCATCTGGTTCTGCTTGTCCAGCTCTTGCCGTTTGAGTTCGCGGGCCGTTTCGTTCAGGACCTGCATCGCCTTGTCCATTACTTCCTTAAACTCTTCTTTCTGATACATATTGTCCGACTTGGAATGCTCCTGCAGAGCCCTCTGGAAAAGATCCGCCCCGTGCTTATATTCCTGCTCGTACATTTTTTTTTCTTCGGGGGTGATTTTGTGCGGCATTCCGCTCCCCTGGATATCTTCAAGCGACATAGCTTCTCCCTCTCATTGGTATAACTCTCCCTTGCCAAAAATGGGGGAAAAGATAAATAAAAAAATGTACAACTTTGGAAAGGATCTATGAGAAGACTGCTATTTCTTTTCTTCGCACCCATCCTGCTCCTAGCGCAAGATCCGCAAGGGGATCGAGGCGCCTGGACGATAGACGGGGTTCCCCGCTACTCTCCCGAGCAGATCGAAATGCAGATCGACTCAGCCGAGACAAAATTCCGCAGAGCCAAAGAGATGTTCAACCCATGGTACACAGGGCCTTTGCTCACACCGTCCGCCTCGATGATGCCTCCCGGTTATGGAAACTTACAACCCTATGTCTTCATGGCGGGCAACTACGCCCGGTATGACCAAAACCGCAATTCGGTCTCCCTCCCAAACAACCTCTACCAATTCAGGTCGTCTAATATCATCCAGTTCGGCGTGACCAACACCATGGACATCATCGCCACCTTTACCGGCGCAGGCCAGTGGGAAGCGGGGCACAGCGGCGGCGGATTCGGAGATCTTCCCATCACCATCGGATTCCCGATTGTCCGCCAAACTCTCTACGTACCCCAGATCAAGGTCAGCATCCAGGAAAACTTCCCTACCGGCCGCTATCAAAATCTCAGCAGCAACGGCCTGGGCTTAAGCGGCATCGGCCAAGGGGCTTACCAAACAACCTTTTCGCTTGCGATGTCGAAACTGTTGTTCTGGAGCTTTAAACATCCGGTTAACGTCCGACTCTTTTTCGGCTACACCCTTTCCACAACCGTCCACGTCAAAAACTACAACGTTTACGGCGGAGGGCACGGAACTCTTGGCAAAGTGCGGCCCGGCAACGTCTTCGCCGCCGACTTTGGAATCGAATACAGCATCAGCCAGCCGTGGGTCGCCTGCTTCGATGTGGTGTACTCCTGCCAGAACCGAACTAAATTCCACGGAGAGGCGGGCCTGAACGCAGACGGCACCCCTGCATCCGTCGGCGGGCCGTACAACGACAACCTGAGCCTCGCTCCCGGGATAGAGTACAACTGGAGCGAAAATCTGGGCGTTTTAGGCGGAGCCTGGTTCTCCGTATACGGAAGAAATAGCCTCGCCTTCGTGCAGGGCGTATTCAGCGTCTGCTGGACTTTCCCGGTCGTAAAATAATAGGAACTCATGAAACACCTCCTCTGGATCCTTCTTTTGCCCTTCGCCCTCCTCGCCCAAGAGGACAAAACGCCTGCGCAAATCGAGCAGGAACTCCAAGTTGCCGAGGCGCAGTTCCAAAAAGCGAAGAAGATGTTCAACCCCTGGTATACAGGCCCCCTCCTTACCGCTTCTGCAACCATGATGGATCCAGGGTGGGGCAATATCCAGCCCTACGTGTTCGTCACAGACAACTACGGGCATTACAACCAAAAACGGCATTCGGACGATATTCATAAACTCGTCCAGGTCAATCCGCTCCTGATCTTCCAGGCTGGGATTACGAGCTGGATGGACACCATCCTCCAAATCCAGACGCTCACCAGCTGGCAAAACCACCAGCACGGCGGCAGCGTCGGCGATACGATCTGGACCATTGGCTTTCCCCTTGCCAAACAATCGCTTTACGTCCCCAACATCAAAGTCACCCTGAACGAAACCTTCCCGACAGGCCGCTACCAGAAACTCAAACCCCGCAAGCTCGGCACCGACTCAACGGGGGCCGGCGCTTACCAGACGAATTTCGGTCTTGCGCTATCGAAGGTGATCCTCTGGATGTGGAAGCATCCGATGAATCTCAGGCTCCAATTCAACTACGGCTTTAACACAACCGTACATGTGCACGGGATCAACGCCTACGGCGGAGCTCCGAACACAAGAGGAACAGTACGCCCCGGCAACACGTTCAAGACGAGCCTCGGCGTCGAATACAGCCTTTCGCAGCGCTGGGTTCTTGCAACCGACGTCGTGTACACTGCGACGGGCCGCAATAAATTCCAGGGCTTCGCAGGCACCCTCTCCGACGGATCTCCCGCAACCGTAGGCGGCGGCTACAGCGACCAGCTCAGCCTCGCGCCTGCTCTTGAGTACAATCTCAATCCGAACATCGGCTTCCTCGGAGGCTGCTGGTTCACCGTGTATGGGCGCAACGCGTTCAATTTTGCCTCCGGCATCATCAGCTTCACCTACACATTCCCCTTCACCGACTAATCTCTCCCGGTGTAATCTCTACATAGAAGAAGGATTTGCACCATGTCCGAAGAAAAACCATTCGCATCCTACCGCAAATGGAGAACCCATGGACCCCTTTCGGCAGAAGGGTTCCTCGTCGGCTCCGACCTCAATCAGGAATGGCTGCTTCCCTGGTGGTGGGAGAATTATTCCCGCCATAACTCTCTCCCTGTCGCCTTCGCCGATTTCGGGATGTCGCCGAAAATGAAGGATTGGTGCGCCTCGCGGGGAGAATGCATCCGCCTGCCAGTCCACGGATTCTTCGCTGCGGAACGGGAAGAAGTCGCCTCCGAAAACAGAACTTCCTGGGAATCCCAGTTCGGCTCTCTTTTTTGGGATTCGCGGAATGCCTGGTTTAAAAAACCGCTTGCCTGCCTGCAAAGCCCTTTTCAGAAAACGGCATGGATCGATCTCGATTGCGAAGTCCGGGCGCCGCTAAACACGCTTTTTTCCTTCTGCGAAAACGATCTCAGCTTCTCGATCGCCAGAGAAACAGAAAGCGGGCCCCCCCCCGGCTCGGTGATGTACAATAGCGGCGTTTTCGTTTTCAAACACGGCATCCCCCTGATTCTCGAATGGGCGGACATCGCTCTCGACCTGAACCTTAATTTCTACGGAGATCAGGAGGCTCTCACTCATCTTCTCCTGCAAAAGAAGCTCACCCCTTGCGAATTGCCCCATTCCTACAACTGGAGCCGCACGTATCAGGAAAACCCGGAAGCGCACATCCTTCATTGGCATGGGGCTCACGGGAAAGTTGTGATCGCCCATCAGATCCAATCTAAAAACCTCCAGTCGCTCCATTTATGATTGACCGTTAAGAAAAATCTTTATAATCTGTTAAGGATTTTCTTTAACCATAACCTATGAGGT
>CAYPZU010000005.1:0-12738 GCA_964415395.1 uncultured bacterium | reverse complement strand
TATGAGGTCTTCATGATTCGCAAGCTGCTCCTAGCTGCTAGCCTGCTCTCTTCCATCGCAACTCCCCTTTTGGCTTCCCCTGGATGCGACGAAGCTCCCGGGCCAATCTACGCCCCCTACCCATCCCTCAACCTCTCCGACGACTACTTTCCCGCCGTGATCTACGACGGGAACCGATTCAACGGCAAAGGAGCGTCGTACAGCTACAAGATGTGGCATCAAGGCCCAAACGGCATCTCCCTCTCTTATTCGGACGACGGCCAGCAGTGGTATTTCCAAATGCAGGTCTTCGAAGATAGCTCCGCAGTGCATCCTGTAGTCATCTTCGATAAAAACGGATTCGGCGGGACGCAGTATTTTTACAGAATGTGGTATTGGACGCAAAACAGCGCTCCTGTCCCGCCCAATCTTTCCATGAATTTCACCCAATCCAAAGACGGAGTCAACTGGACAGCGCCCGTCCCTGTGACTCAAGTTACTTCGGCTTTCCTGAACAACCCGGATACTCTCACTACGCCATTCCGCGAATTTTACGGATTCAGCACAGTCCTCTATAATCCCAATCCCACTTCCGTCCGCACCAATCCCTTTTCGTTCCGCTACACAGCGTTCTACGACATGGGCGCGCTGCAGACAGCTCCCTACAATTACCAGCAAGGGATCGCGATTGCGTTTAGCTACGACGGAATCCTGTGGGAGCGCTACGGGACGGCGCCGGTTCTCGCTCCTTCAGGCAATCTCTCCAAATGGGATAGCCTCTACGCTGCCCAGGCAAGCGTTGTGCGCGTCCACAACCAATATCACATGTACTATACGGGATCGAACGGAGATCCCTCGACCGGCCTCTTCTATGCGCATGGGATCGGCCACGCTGTATCTAGCAACGGGATCAACTGGACGAAGGATTCGGACCCAATGATTCAAACCACAGACGGCGTCTCCTGGCGCAACGACCACGTGCAAGCTCCTTGCGCAGTCGCCATCTCCAACAACAAAGTCAAAGTGTGGTTCTCGGGCGGAAACTCCAGCACCGGCGTTTCTCCTGTAGACAAACAGATTGGCTATATGAACGGAAACTAGCCCTCTTTATCCCGGCATGGACTTTGACATCCATGCCGGGAATCAGTATGATCGGGCTTTTATTTGGAGTGATTCATGTACAAAGCCCTTTCTTTCCTCTCCTGCTTTCTCTTTAGCGCCCTTTCAGCTGCAACCATTGCCAATGTCGAATTCCAATTTCCCGGATCGATGCAGGAATGGGAAGTGATCAACGAGATGAAAGAAGAGGAAATGACAGGCGTCCTCTACTCCCGCTTAACCGACGACGGCTCGGAATACTTCGGCGTCAATTCAGACCATTTCTCTCCCGATCTCCCCGACGCGGAGACACTCAAAGAAGGCCTCTCATTCGCCTATCCCGACAACCAGGTCGACGTTTCCATCCTCGAGAAAAATCCAAACTCCGTTCTCTATGAGTGGTCGATCCGCGACGAATCGCAAGCGCTCATCTTCGGCTGGGGCCGCGTCATCTCGACTGAAAAAGGGAATGCCGCGCTCACCTACATCACAGGGCAAGTGGATCAAATCGAATCGCTCCGCCCCATCTGGCTCAAAGCCTTGAAAGAAGCCAAATTCAAAAACTGAAATGCTCTGGGCTAACATGTGGATCCTCCTTTGTTTCGCCGCTTCGCTTTTTGCGGAGCCGCCTCGAGCGATCCCGCCCGATCTATACCAGGCCTATACGATGGGGGGAACCATTCCTGTCCACGAATGGTACCTCGACAACTCCTACCCTCCCGAAAAACCTCTTGAATTCAGACCTGAGGAAATCGACCGGCTGATCGGGAAAGCCCTGGCGCGCGAGCCTTACTACTACGGGCAAACCGATCTTTTCCTCTATCCTCTCCTGGAAAAATGGAGAGATTCGATTGAAGGAAAATCGATCGCGATTATCGGAACAACCATCCCCTGGTATGAAAGCATGGTTCTGGCCTTCGGGGGCCATCCTTTCACAATCGAATACAATAAAATCGTCAGCCGCGATCTGCGAATCTGCACCATGACAGTCGACGAATTCGCCCTAAATCCCTCCACATTCGATTCGATTCTCTGCATCTCGAGCATTGAACACGACGGGCTGGGACGCTATGGAGATCCGCTTAATCCCGTTGGAGATTTGGAAACAATGGCAAAGCTCCGGAGCATGTTAAAAAAAGACGGGATTCTCTTTCTTGCGATCCCCGTAGGCCGCGACGCCCTTTACTGGAACGCACACCGCGTCTACGGCAAAAAGCGCCTTGAGCTGCTGTTCGAAGGATGGGACATCCTAGAAACGTCCGGGTTTTCCGAGAGCGATCTGCTGATCGACGGATATGTAGGCCATCAGCCCATTTTTCTCCTCCAACCCAAATCCTAGCCACCCATGCTTAAACTGTTTATCCTGATCGCCTCATCCGCCTTTGCCTTAGAGACTTGCAACCTTCCCCATTTCAACCCTCATGCCGAACGAACCCTTTCTTTCCAAATGAACCACACGTTGGAAGAGACTTGGCTCAAGAACTCTTTTCTCTCCGAGCTCAAAAGCCTTTTTCAGATCGATGCTTTTGTGGAAACGGGAACCTATCTCGGCAGCACCGCGTTCGAAGCCTCCCGCGTCTTTCCAACAGTCCATTCTATCGAGCTCTATCCTCCGCTCTATGAAAATGCTGTGAAACAGTTTTCGGAAATCCAAAACGTCCATCTCCATCAAGGAGAAACGGCAGACGTGCTGGATCGGCTGATCCCTTCGATGCCGGAACGAACCCTTTACTACCTCGACGCCCATTTCAGCGGCGGAGGGACGGCTCTCGGACGGCAAAGCTTCCCGATCCTCGAAGAGTTGGCTTCTTTAGAAAGGAACAGAGCATCTGAAGCGCTGATTCTGATTGATGATATCCGCATCTTCCAAAATCCATTATTTCCAGAACTCCTCTCTCTGATTTCTCCCACGCAGATTCCCTCGCTAGAAGAAATCATCGAAGCGCTTCTCGCGATCAATCCGCGCTATATCCTCTGTTTTTTGGGAGACTCGCTTTTGGCGTTTCCTCCAGATCCAAAAATCACTCCATCCGAAGTCGCCTGCGCCTGCACGATGCACCGCCTTAGCTGGATCACGCCCCTTATTACAGATGAAGACCTCGAAAAGGCCGATTGTCTGATTGCGAATGCAAAAGGTCGCGAAAAAGAGCAGCTCCTCTCTTTCCACCGGAATTACAGTCCCGTTGATTTCCGCTTCGGCTACCGGAGCTACGCCGCTCTTTGGGCAGCGCTTCTCCTTGAACAGGAAGGCCTCTCTCAAGAGGCGACGGAACTCTTCCGCCAGGCGGCTCAGACCAGCCCTTCAAACTGGCGGATCGATGCTTACCGATCCCGCTAAAATCGAGACGCCCTGATTTTCACCAAAGCCTTTCGGGCTGCGTCCTTGGCCTTAGGAATGTCAGGAAATTCTTCTGTTAGCTTTTTCACATCCAGCTCATTGTTCGAGCGGGGCGCTTTCACATACTTTCCGAGTTCTTCAACCGGGATCACATTCCATGAAAATTCCGGATCGACAATCTCTCTATACAAACTCAACAGCTCGCTGTGGGAAATCGTTCCCGGATTCGTAAAATTGTAGTTTCCGGTTCTCTTCCTTTCCGCCATCGCAACCGCAATGGGGAGCAGATCATCCAGAACCGTCACCGAATTCGGCACGTCGATTACAACCCTGTACCCTAAAATCTTGGTCAAAAAGCTCCTCGGATGAAGATCGCTCGAAATCGGCATTCTGAGGCGCAAATTGAGCACATTCGGATAACTTTCAATCAGACGATCCAGCATCCCCTTCGTCCTCGAATAGAAAGACCCTTCGAAATTCGGCTCCTCTGCCTCCGTAAAACCTATTCCAGAACCGAGCGGGTGTTCTCCGTCGTATTCATAAATGCAGCCGGTTCCGAAATTCGTCACATGGATCCCCCTCAAAAAAGCTGCGTCGAAGAGATTTAGAGCCCCTAACAGGTTGGCCCGAATCGTCTCAATCCGATGGGTCTCGCACCAATCGACGTTCGGCCTTCCTGTGACGCCTGCGGCGTTGATGATCCTGTCAGGGCGCACCGCCTCGATTTCCCGCTCGATCTGCTCGCGGTTTTCAAGCCGCGCCTCGCTGGCCACGGCGCGATCTCCCCGCTCTTCAATCAGCTCGACCAGCTGCTTTCCAATCCATCCTGTTTTCCCACCGAAGACCAAAACGGTCAGCGGCTCCGCAAACAGGCAAAACGGCAAAATCAATGCTAAAATCCTCACTGCCCCCTCCAAAATTCAGGATGGCTCAAATACCAATCGACCGTTCTCTTCAGCCCCTCTTCAAGCCCAATTTCAGGCTCCCATCCCAAAACATCTCTCGCTTTCCCAATTCCAGCGATCTGCCCGGCCACCTGCCCCTGCCGATCCTCGACAAACACCATTCTCTCTTCGCCAAGCCCCATCGCCTTGATAATTCCCCGGGCGATTTCAAGAACCGAAACCTCCCGCTCCGTGCCGATATTGAACTCCTGGCCCCGGATCTTCTCAAAATCCTCGAAATGAAGAATCCCATCTAAAGCCTTCGCCAAATCGGCCGTATGGAGCCAATCCCTCGTCTGCAGTCCATTTCCATGAATCGTCAGCGGTTCCCCCCGGACCGCCTGAGCGATCAGATGAGGCACCAATTTTTCCTCATGCTGGCGCGGCCCGTAATTGTTAAAAGGGCGCGCGATTACAGCCGGAATCCCGAACGTGCAAAAATAGGAATAGACCAGCCGATCCGCTCCCGCTTTCGCGGCAGCATAGGGCGATCTAGGGTTTAGGGGATGAGTCTCAGGCATCGGTTTCGATTCAGCAGTCCCATACACTTCCGATGTCGAAATGTGAATGAACCTCTCGACCTGCCCCTTCCGCCTCGCCAGAGCTGCCAAAACCATCCGCGTCCCCATCACATCGGTATCGACAAAGACAATATCGTCTTCGATGCTCCGGGCGACATGCGTCTCAGCCGCAAAATGGACGACGAAATTCGATCTCCCCACCAGCTGATCCACCAGCTTTTCATCGCAAACAGAACCATGGAAAAACTCAAACCGGTCCGAAGAGAGGATCTCGTCGGGGATATTCTTCAAAGAGCCCGCATAAGTGAGCGCATCCAGAACCAGAAACCGGTATGCAGGATGCTTCGCAAACATATACTCGAGAAAATTGCTCCCGATGAATCCGGCTCCTCCCGTCACCAAAACGGTTTTCGGCGCCTCCCCAAAGAGCATCTGGCTAAGAAGAACACAGGCAAACAAAAAAAAGCGCATAAAAAATCATTTTTTTGAATTGAAGGGAACCTTATAGTCTCGTGGAAAATTTTTTTACACCAAAATCGAGCGCCCTATGCGATTCCTCTTCCTTACTCTTCTTATACTGGCCCGCACCCTCTGTTGCGCGGCTTCTCCTCAAGAAACCCTCAGCGCCATTGAGGGCGCGATCAAAGCCCATAAACCGGGTGGATACTTCCATTTCGAACCGGAAGACCTGGAGCTGGCCTCCGACGAAAGCCGCGATCTCTTCGACCGGATCGAAATGCAGGAAGCCATCGCCTTTGAAGGGGACGCCATCTTCAAATCGTTCCCGGACTCCGGCTCTCCGCAGATCGCGCCAGACATCGCGTTCCTGAAATATCTTAAATCCCTCCCCATCGATCTCTACATCGGGGACTACCTCACTCCCCCTGATCTCCGGGAAACCCTCTTCGGCCCCGGCTGCGCCTTCGTTCCTGCAGCTATCCGAAACCGCTTCAACGAGACCTATTCAGTCACTGCCCAGGCCGAAGAGATCCTCTCTAGAAAAAAAGGCTACAAAGTGGCCGCCATCGCGCTGCCAGGCACAGGGAAATTCATCCAGAAACGGCTTCTCGAACGGTTCGACGACCTGTTCATCCTCGATTTCACCCCCATCATGGATTCTCTGCCCGATCCCCTCCTCCTCCAGGAACAGCTCACTTCTCCGATCCACATCGTCTACACCTCCGCCCTCATTCCCCAGTTCTTCGAAGAGCGGAAGCAGGAATATATCCACTGCCTGAAAATTCTCAATAGCTACGGGTTCCTTCCTGAGACCTACGTTGTCGAAGCCGGCCCCTCTATTCCCGAATCGTTCTTCGAATCCTACGCCACCCATATCCACTACGCGGACACGAACGACCCGCGGCTAAAAAACAAAGGGGTCAACGAAGCGCGCGCCGTCCGCTCCTTCCTTGAAAGCCATTCATTTCCCGACGACCACATGATCGTGAAAATCACAGGCCGCTATTTCTTCAATAACGACAGCCTTCTCAAGCTCGCCGCCTCCCGCCCTGCCTGCGACGCCATCGCTAGCCAGCTCGACCCGAATGTAAAGGTCTGCACGGGCTGCTTCGCCATGCGCTTCCGGGACTATAAAAAGATGATGCAGGAAATGGATCTGGAAAAGATGGAACGGGAGATGATCGACATCGAGAAAGAAACGATGATCTATCTGAAAAAAATGGAAGCGCGGGGACAAAAAGTGCTCTACCTCGACAAGATGGGGATCACCGCCAATATTGGAAACGGCATCGTGACCCAATGGTAGACCCAAATCGTCCGCCCCACTAAAGTGGAGCCATGAAACCTTCTACGAAAAAAGCCCTAGCCCTCGTGGGCATCGGACTCCCGCTTCTCGCCGTCGGAATGAACTTCTCGATCGTCAACATGGCGGTCTCGACGCTTCAGAAATACTTCGACGCCCCGATCTCCCATCTCCAGTGGCTCCTCAACGTCCTCGGAATCTCTGTCTCCGTCTTCCTCGTTACAATGGGCAAACTCGCCGACGCCTACGGCAGGCGCCGCCTCTACCTCATCGGAACCACCATCCTCGCTGGAGCCTCTCTCCTCTCCGGCCTTGCGCCCGCCCTCATTTGGATCATCGCCGCCCAGGCGTTCCAGGGGATTGGATGCGCCATCATCCTTCCGATCTCGCAAGCGCTTCTTTCCCACCTCTATCCCGAAGAAAAACGATCCCAGGCGATCGCTCTCTGGGCCGCTCTTGCCTGCATGTCGCTAGCCCTCGGCCCGCTTCTCGGAGGGATCATCCTCGAAACCATAGGCTGGCGCTGGATCTTCTTCATCAATATCCCCGCAGCCCTCATCGCCCTCATTCTCATTCTCAAGGCCGTCGATGAGTCAAAAAGCGTCCGCACCGATCCCAAAATCGACGTCCACGGACTTATCCTTCTCATCATCGCCATCGGGTCTCTCGTCGTCTCGATCATGCAGGCTCCCGAATGGGGCTGGAAGACGCTTTATCCCGCAGCCCTTTTCCTCCTCGCCCTGTCCCTCTTCATCCGCTCCGAGAAAAAATCAAGCGCCCCAATCATCCGCCCCGATTTTTTCCTCCGACGAACCTTTCTCCTCGCGACATTAGCCAACTCCTGCATCATTTTTTTCGTTTGGGCCGACTTCTTCCTTATGCCCTTCTTCCTCCAGCACGCCCTCGGCTTTTCTCCCTTTAGAACCGGCCTTCTTATGCTGCTCGTCACCGTCCCAGTCGTCCTCTTCTCTTCGACCATCGGCAAGCTCTACGCTAAAACAGGACCCAGGCTCCTTCTCCTCAGCGGTTTTTCCCTCTTTGCCCTCTCCGCTCTTTCCCAACGCCTCTACGCTCTCGACCCGCTCCCGCTCCTCCTCATCGCCGCTCTTTCGTTCGGATTCGGCTGGGTCATTGCGTGGGGACCTTCCATCACGACAGCCATCTCCTCGGTTCCGCGCGACGCCGCCGGCATCGCCTCCGGCGCGTTCACCACCGTCCAGGAAATCGGCGGCACCCTCGGCCTCGCCATCGCCGGAACCATTTTCCGCCTTGCGCCCGACCTCTCCTCAGGCTACCAGAACGGCGCCGCAACGCTCCTCCTCATTTCCGTTTTCGGCCTGATCTTTTCCCTCTTCCTCAACCCGAAAACAGAGAACTGACATGGAAGAAACCTCCCTCGACGTCCGCCCCAGAAAAAAATTCCTCACCTACTACGAAAAATACATGCTCGTCGTCGGCGTCCTCGGCCAGCTCCTCTTCTATACGCAAGGATTTAAAATCTTTCTCAGCCGTTCCGCAGGAGACGTCTCTCTTCTCGCGTTCACGTTCGGACTCGTTTCAGTAACAAGCTGGCTGATCTATGGGATTCTCATCAAGAATCGGGTTCTCATCATCGCCAACGCCGTGGCCGTGATCGGCGCCCTCTTCGTCATCATCGGCATATTCATTCACGGGTGAATTTCTTAAACGCGCGCTCTTTCAGCTTTCGATACTTTTTCCCATCCTCGTCCGCCTCAAGAGCCGCCGCCTTTTTGATCTCGGCATATTCCCTTGCCTCCTCAGGATGGGAGCGCAAATAGTCCCTAAACCCCACAAGCTGCCTCCATTCTACGCCCTCCGGCTCCACCACATGCGCATGATAGCGCCTCGTCCCTTCCTCATCATCAGGGAGAAAAGCGACAAAATAGAGCCTCTCGGCGCTGCTGAATGAGGGACGGAACTCATATCCCAATCGAACCAGCTCAGCCTTCACCCGCTCGAATTCTTCCCGCCCAGCTCCAATCGCAATATCGATAATCCCTTTGCCGCCCAGACCAGGCACCGCCGTGCTTCCCACATGCTCGATAGCAAAACCTTCCAAAGCCGGATAGATCCTCGCTTTCTCCCTCTCAAATAACTCGGGAAACCGCTCGCTATAGGGCTTGAAGACGTACTTTTTCATAAAGGCGCAACGGAGATCTCAAGCGGCGCGCTCTCCGCTCCCGAAGCATCGACAGCCGTCACATAGTAAGTGACTCGAGCCCCCGGCCGCCGCCGATGGTCCTGATAGGAGGTTTCCCCCGTCTGCCCAATCAGCGTGTTGAGATCCCCCCGATAGACGCGGAAATAGGCGGCGCCTCCCGGGTTTTCCCAGCTGATCACATTGATGAAATCAGCGACTGTAGGAAACCGGTTGATCGTTTGAAAGCCCCCGCCATTCAAAGGCGTAGGAACGGGCGCAGGAGGGGGAACAGGGGGAATGGCGAGCGTCCCGTAGACAGCCTGCGTAAAAAACGGAGCTCCGGAACCATTATTCCACGCAGCCACTGTATTCCCTGTGCTATCGATTCCCACGGACGCGAAAAAATTATCCTCTCCAACATTGGTCAGATCTACCGCTGCAGACCAGGCGCCGGGATAGGTCGCCGTCGAAGCAAAAATGTGGACATTCACTCCAGACGCCGCCCAGGCGATCACAGCGTCGCCATTGGCGTTCATGGCGGCAGCCGGATTGCCGCCAGCCCCAAAATTCGTCAGAGCGCCCCACGCTCCGCCGAAGGGCAAAAAAGCCGCGACCACGTTCCCGGGATCCGGCGTAACGACGACCGCGTTCCCGCTCCCGTCGATCGCGACATGCGGGTCGAGCGCAAAAGCCCCAATAAACGTCCCCATATCGATCGGAGCAGACCAGGTACCCATCATCACGTCCAGATACGAAGACTGCACCGTTACATCCAGCGCGCCATTCGTCAGTCCCCAAACGACGATTCCAGTGCCATTTTCATTGATCGCAAAATCGGGATTGCGGGCGTCATCGACCCCGTTCATCGAAATGTTTCCAGCAGGAGTCCAAATGCCGTTATTATACTTGCTCCCGAACACAATGAAATTCCCCACGTTTTCATACCATACGGCAGCCCCGTTCCCGGTCCCATCCACAGCCACCATTGGAGCCTGAACGAATCCTCCGTGGAAATTGGTCTCGCCCGCCCAAACTCCCCCCATTAACGTATTGCCGTAAAGAGCGACGCCCCCGGCATTCCAGATCGCTGCGGCATTGCCATTTCCGTAAGCGGAAACCGAGAGCTGCGTAAGCGAAGGATTCGTGCTCGAAATCGCGGTTGGCCCCGTCCAGGCGCCTGCAGCATACGTCGCCGCCCAAATAAACGGGTTGGCCATCGAATCAGTCTGAACCCAGATCGCTACCGCATTTCCCATCGCATCGACAGAAACTTTCGGAAAGCTCGCCATCCCGCCGCCAGGAACCGAAAAAACATTCGGCGCCGACCAAACTCCCGCGCCAATCGTAAACGTCGATGCCGCGCACGATCCCCCCGGCTCAATCCAGACTAGAGCCGCGTCTCCCGCACCGTTCATCGAAAGGTCTTCGGCCGAATTGGGGTAGGCTCCATCTTTCGCCCCGACGTTCACCGGAGGCAGCTGCCAGTCGACATCCGCTCCATAGCAAAATGCAGCCGCTAAAAAGAAAAAAATCAGCCTGTACATCACCGGGATTCCTCCGTTTGAAGAGGGCAAATCATCCGCCACGCAGCCCCTTTTTTCAACAAAAAAATTGCAGCTTGACCCTTTGAGGCAACCTTCGTATTTTAGAACTTATGAACCGCTTACTCGGATTGCTTCTGCTTCTGCCTTTCGCCCTCATCTCAGGCCATTGGTCGATCAACCTCAAGCCGGGGTATTTCTATTTTGACGACAAAGATCTCCGCAAGATCTATCATACGGGCGCCTACGCAGTCCATCTCGAGACCAACTACGAAGATTCCCACTCTCCGTTCGCCTTGTGGATCGATGGAGGCTATCTCGTCAAAAGCGGCCGCTCAATCGGAGGCCATAGCCCCACCAAAATCCAATCGGCCAGCTTCACAGCCGGCCTGAAAGCCTTCTGGCGCTTTAATTCAACCATCTTCTGGTATGCAGGCGCGGGACCCCGCCTTTTCCTTCTCTGGGTCGAGAACGATTCTCCG
Source organism: uncultured bacterium (assembly GCA_964415395.1). GTDB lineage: Bacteria > Chlamydiota > Chlamydiia > Chlamydiales > SM23-39 > CAYPZU01. Next base: position 1,912 of record CAYPZU010000005.1, on the reverse strand, counting down.
TTTGTCGAAAAACACACCTCCAACATCGGAGTCGGCGGAGGATACGTATCAGGATTTTGGATCTTCCCGACAGAGCATTTTTTCATCGACCTCTTCCTCGACTACTCTCTCCGAAGATTCGACCGCGACAACGATTCTTCCGCCAGCAAAACCTACGACGTCCACCTCGACGGCCCGATGGCAGGAATCGGCCTCGGCCTCCGCTACTAAATCGTCAATTCAGCTTCAGTATTGAAATCCCTGCGTCTTTCAATCTCTCCAGATTTTGGGCCTGATTCGCCCCAAAAGCCCGTATTTTCGGAGCCAAATCGGGGTAGCAAGCCAGCAGCACCCGCACAACATATGTTCTTTTCTCCATAGTTCTCGGATCCACTACAGCAACCCCTCGCGGCAGCGCCCCGAACTCACCCGCGTGCTCCTCTAAAGACCGGGCAAACAAATGGGTCAGCCGATTCTGAACGCGCAGCCGCCTCTCCACTGAAAAAAAGCTTTCATCCGGATGCGCTCTCAAAAAATCGCAAACATGGGTCATCGTGCGAACAGCATCGCCCTGAGCTTCCGCATTAAGAATATCGCTCCACATTTCACTCTTCGACAGGACTGCCGGAACCGCCATAACTCTCTCCTTAAATTAAAAGGCGGTTAGCATATTCCGAAATCGACTTTCGTTCAGCCGATTTTTCTGAGCGTTGAGAAAACTTCTGAAAAATTGTTGCAGGCCCACCGTTTTTGAATTTTTCCATTCACAAGGTGGTCGATATGAATCCCTTCCGCAGCGATTTTTTTCCCCGTTGGGGCTAAATCCTTATAAGTTCCCAAATGAGTAGCATGGAGTTTCCACCGCACGACAACTTTGTCCTCTTCAGAGAAAATGTCCTCAATGCTGACATGCCAATCCGGGAATGCGTCTAATAGATCTTTCAATAGCTTTTTCATTGCCTCCATTCCATGTATCGGAGGAAAGCCCGCTGCGAAATTGACAAAATCAAGAGCAAAGAGTTCTTTGAATTTCTCTAGATCCTTCCGATTCGTCGCTTCATGATAGCTCTCAACAGTCCGCTTATTCGCCGTTTGTTTGTCCATTCTCCTTACCTCGCACCAACTCAATTCTATAGAAACCTGCGGCTCTCAAGAGCCATTTTTAGGAGAGTATCAACGATTTGATTAGAAGAAAATGAATGAGTGAATAGGGAAAGATCGGTGGGGGGAACCAAGAAGGCGCTCTCGATTCGAGCCCAACGGGAGCCAAACTTTTGAATCGCTCGCTCGTCGCAAATTACTTCGGAATCTGCGCTATAGGGCGAGCCTTAATACCCGGTCTAAATGTTCAAAATTTCCATTATCTTTTTTTCAAAAAAAAGGATATACAAAAACAAGACACAGGAAACACGGTTCTCCCAATGGATATTCAACACAGTCCCCTTTGGTTTTTTTGCCAGCTTGCCGCATTCTCTTTATCTGTTACTAAATTCTTTGGCGCTCCAGCAGGCTTTGAATGCATCCATGGAGAAGCCAAGTTAACCGAAAATGCCCATGGGTCTACATTGATCGAAAGCTCAGGAAGAACCCTTATCCATTGGAATGAATTTTCGATTGCAGCCAATGAAACGGTTCACTTCGATCAGGCAGGGATCGATAAAGCCGTTTTGAATCGTGTTGTTGGAAAAGGCTCTTCGCATCTCCTGGGAAACTTGATCTCGAACGGCAACGTTTTTCTCATCAACGAGAATGGAGTGTTGATCGGTCCTGGCGCCCGTATTGAAACAAACGGTTTTCTCGCCTCTACAGCCGACGTACTGGACAGAGATTTCTTGTCCGGCCAAGAGATGCTTTTCACCCATAAAGGCGGCGGAGCAACATTGATCAACCAAGGGATCATTCTCGGCGAGGATTCGCAAAAAATGTCAAAGTC